>JBATAT010000294.1:0-8820 GCA_049662005.1 Tepidiformaceae bacterium | reverse complement strand
GACACCTTCGGCGAACGAGGGGTCGTCGATATCGTCGGAGTCGTCGGCTACTACGGGCTCGTCTCGATGACCCTGAACGTCTTCGAAGTCGACCTCCCGGAGGGCGTCCCGCCGCCGCTCGAGTAATTGTTCGGTCAGTCGTCCTGGTTGGCCTGGAACTCACGATCGGCACGTTTCCCGCGGTACACGCGCATGTCGATCGCGCGCGTGACTTCGGGGACCAGCTTGAATAGCAGGCGGGGCTCGGTCTGCATGTTCGCAAAGAACGCCTCGACCGCATCGGCGTTCGCGGGATCGCCGCGGCCCACGTACTTCGTCGCAAGTTCGCGCGAGATCGGCCAGATATCGAAATCTTCCCGGTGGTAGGCCGTCACGTGACCATCGAATTCGACATGCCCCGTTAGTGGCGGGCCGGATTCGATGCACAGCGAGGCGCGAGGATCGCTCAGGAGCTGCTTGCACCAGACTCGGCTGTAGGTGCCCGTAATCCAGATACCATCCGGCTTCCATAACCACCAGACCGGGACGGTATAGGGCATCCCATCCTTGCGCAGGGTTGCAATCACGCCAACGTAGGGCTGCTGCAGGTACTCCTCTAGAACGTCAGGCTTCATCCTCGGCATCGGCTGTTGGCTCCTCGTCGGCTTCTTCGGCGAGCTCGGGAATGCGCGCCGCCGGTTGGGCGTCGTCCCGGAAGGCCGCCATGTAGACGAGGTCATCGTAACGGCCGCCAAGCCAGATGTGATCGCGCAGACGCGCCTCCTCGACGAAACCACAGGCGGCGAACGACTTCTGGGCGCGAATGTTCGTACCGTTGGTGGTCAGCCAGACTTTGCGCATGTTCAGCAATCGAAACGCATAGCGCGTGAGAAGGCTGACGGCATCGCGTCCGTACTTCTGGTTCAGGTGATCACGGTCGCCAATGGTGATGCCGAGTTCGCAGGTGCGCGCCGCCTGGTCGATGTGATGGAGCAGGCACTGGCCAACAAAGCGGCCGCCCTGGACTTCGATGCCGAACCAGATCATGTCGGCCCTGGGCTGTTCAAGGTGCCGTTCGAACTGCTTAATTAACCGCTCTTGCTCCATCGGCATCGGCACGTCATCGCTCGAAAGCAGGAGGAGCTCAACATCGTTGAGGTACTCGCCGTACTTTTCGAGATACTCTCGCCGCATGGGCCGAAGGATGACCTTTTCGCCCTTCAACATCCGAAACCTCCCAGCGCTCTTGTTAGCATCGGCTCTTCCGGCCACTTCGTGCAGCCCTCGGGGCGGCAATGGCCGTGGTAAGGGTCGCGAAACGGCGCGGATGTATCATTCCGGCAGTGCAACCGAAACCGTTCTCCAACGGAAGGCTCCGTGCCGACATTTTTCGCGCCGGCAAAGCGGACTTCCGGTTCCGGCTGCTCATCTGGTTCAGTTGCGCAATTGCCACCCTTGGATTGATCGCCGATTCGGCAGCAGTGGTCATTGGGGCAATGCTCGTTGCCCCGCTCCTTGGACCAATCATGGCCTTCGGCCAGGCCTCGCTCGGTAGCCGCCGGAGGGCGTTGATCAGCAGCATGTTCGCTCTCGCAGAGGGCGCACTCACTGCCATCGTCCTGTCCTGGGCGATCTCCGCGGTTCTCAGCCACATCTCCATCGATATTCTTTCGACGATACCAGGAGAAGTCAGCGCCCGGACGCGTCCCAACCCGCTCGATCTCGGCATCGCCCTCGCCGGCGGCACCATCGGGGCCTATGCGGTCGTTCGGATGCGCGATTCAGCGGCCCTTCCGGGCGTGGCCATCGCCACCGCATTGATGCCACCACTGTGCACGATTGGCATCGGTCTTACCCTCCAGGACAGGGGCATCTGGGGCGGGGCACTGCTCCTCTTCGCGACCAATCTGCTGGCAATTATGTTCAGCGCAGCAGCTGTCTTCTGGGCCCTGGGCCTCCGCCCGAAAGGCGCCCACCGGACGACCGCGAGCCTGCTTTTCGGCGCACTTGCCGTCGGCCTTATTGGCCTAGCCCTGGCCGGGTTCACCGCCCGCGCATTGCGGGAAGCAAACGAAGCGAACCATCTCCGGAGTTCCGCGGAGGCCGCCCTCGAAAAGGTCGTACCCGGTTCGACCGTTGTCGACCTCGAACGTTCGAAAGCCGAAGGAGGCGGACTCGCCGTCCACCTTACGGCGCGCACACCCCGGGAGCCATCGGTTGATGATGCATCGGCCCTCCAGGCGCTCATCGCCCAGGAGATGCAGACCCGCATCGCACTCGTCTTCGAGAGTGTGCCGGTCCTTGTCCTCGACCCACTCAAGCCCCCAAAAAAGGACGCGAGGATTCTGATCCCGACTCCGCCACCCAGCGTTTCGCCTTCACCAACACCGTCGCCCGAGCCGACGCGAACAGCGAACCCCACGACGACGCCACAGCCTTCCTCCACGCCCACCCCCACCGTGACGCCGATACCAAGCCCAACCGCTGTCGCTCCGGGGGATGGAAACTCACCATAGGCAAGGGGTGCAACCTCGAATCACGCGCCGATTTGCTCGATGTGGCACATCGGCCCCCTTACGTAGTCGTCAGGCCTGCGGCGGAGTGCCCACGATCTCAATGGTCTGAGAGCCAACCTGGACGCGACCGCCGGTGGCATCGAAGGCGCTCAAGATCCTGGTAAAGAGTTCGTCGCGGATCGTTCGCCGTTTCCGGTAATCGACGACATAGCGCGCGGTGAACTCGATCCAGTTGTCGGTAACCCGCAACGTTACAGCTGGCTCAAGCGATGCTTCCTCGAGCTTGAATGCGATGACGAGCCGTGGCCACCATTGCTGCGCTTCGGGCACGTATTCGCTCACAGTTTCGGCGAGCGCCGATTCGATGATCGTCCGCGCCTCTTTCCAGTTCGAGCCAGTCCGTACCGGGATCCGGATCTCATCCCACAAAAATGGGAAGTCGCCCGAGTAATTGAATACGGGCTCCTTAAACACGAAGCTGTTCGCGATTCTCACGATCCGGCCGGTGTAGAGGTCTCCATCGACCCACTCACCGATCTCCATGATGGTCGTCCGCAGAAGACCGATGTCGATGACGTCACCCTTGATGCCACCGAGTTGCACGCGATCACCAGGGCGGTAAAACGAAGCGAGCGTGACCGCGAACCATCCGGCGAAGCTCGCGATCACCTCTTGAAGCGCAAACGCGATTCCGGCGCCCGTGACGCCCAGGGCAACCGACAGTCCGCCCAGGTTGCGCCGGAACACCACGAGGATCATGACGACCGTGGCGGCATAGCCGAAGAACGATATTGTCTTGCGGAGGCGATATCTGCGGTCGTTGTCAGAGACTCGACGTGTCCCAACCGCCTGGAGCACGCGGGCGACCAGCGCGATGAGCACGGCGCCCACCACAACGCCGATCAGTCTGAACCAGGGTGAATCCAGGGTCTCAGTACTCAATGGCAATGCTCACCCCCTCGGCGGCCGATGCTCGGACCAATGCGCCACGCAGCATGTGTGCTTAGCGCAGGGCGTCGGCTTTGGTTCCAACGAGTTCGTAGCGGGGCGGTTCTTTCCATTCGGCTGTGGGCGGGTTCTCCTGCATCCGGATCTCGTTGCGGCGGCGCTCGGTCTCGTACTTCTTCGCTTGCTTGATCACGAGGTCGCGCTGGCGAGCGTGCTCGACGTCTTTGGATGCTTCAGCCGCAGGCTTCGCCCGGCGTGGCTTGCCGGGATAGGTCTTAATACGCCCTTCGTCAGCGAGCTGCGTGAGGTGCGAGCGAACGTTGTTGTCGGCTGCGCGCCGTAGCCGCCTATCAATCTCGGGGTAGAGCTGGAGCATGATGTCCCAACTGCTCACCGCGCCGCCGCCGTCGAGCACGCCAAGGATCTGTTCCTCGCGCATGTTCCGATGGTTCACGTACATCTGCAGGCGCTCGCGCGGGTCGTGCACAATCTTCCCGTGCCCCGGGCAGATCACCTTCAGATTCGGCAGTGCCAGCAACCGTTCGAGCGACTTCCGGTAGCTGGCCAGTTCCCAGACTGTTGTCGTTGAACTCCCGAGGAGCGTGTCGCCTGTGAAGAGCACCCCCTCCTCCTCGATATAGAAACAGAGGGAGTCGACGCTGTGCCCCGGCGTGGCCATCACCTGCACGCGGACGCCGCTATCAAGGTCGATGACATCGCCATCCTTGAGGGTGTCGACCTTGGCGGGTATGCGGCCCTTGAGGAGCTTCCGGCCGTTCGCCGGAATGGAGATGTCCGCGTTCAGGAACTCCTTCGCCCATTTGAGGTTCCCGGAGTGGTCGGCGTGGTGGTGGGTGATCGTGGCGATGCCTACCTCGGCTCGTTCGACAGCCGCCAGGTACCCCTTGAGGAACCACTGGTAGCGATCGACGGCCTCACCGGAATCGATGGTCAGTGATTGCTGGCCCTTGTCTCCCACCAGGTAGACGCAGGTGTAGTCGGGGTGCATCGGATTGTCATCGGGCACCATTGCTGCACGGACGGACTTGGAAATCTGCATGGCCGGATTGTGGGCGCGCGGCGAGGGTGTTGTCGAACGGGGATCCGCCAAATCCCCAATCCAAAATTGGCCTGGCGCCCCCGGCAGGATTCGAACCTGCGGCCAGACGCTTAGAAGGCGCCTGCTCTATCCCCTGAGCTACGAGGGCGTGTGAACCATTGTACCGGTGCCGCGCTTTCGCTTCCGAACTTCTGCACCATCACGCCGACGATGATAGGGTTCGCCCACTTGCACGGGATGGCACGTCGCAGCCGTTCCCGAGGAGGAATTTCATGAGTTCCGAAGGCTCCAGAAGGCTCCCTGCCTGGCTCATCACTCAAATCATCGTCCTGGTCATCCTTGCCGCACTCGTCTGGGCCGACCGCGAGTACTGGCACTGGTATTCCGGATCGGGCGAGACTTCCAATTCCGCCAACAGCCTCGTGGTACCCGGCCTGGCGGCCGACTGACCTCCCGGGTCGTTGGAAAGGGGAACGCCCGTACAACCCGTCGCTCGTTTCCACCGCCAAAGCTACGCTGAGCACAATGACCGCTCAGCTCATCGATGGAACCGTGATCGCCTCCGAAATTCGCGCCGAAGTCGCCGCGCGCACCGCCACACTGGTCGCTCGTGGAGTGACTCCGGGCCTTGCCGTGATCCTGGTCGGCGAAGACCCCGGTTCGGTGAGCTACGTAGCCGGAAAGGCAAAGGCGTGCGAAGAGGTTGGCATCTTCTCCGAGACCTTTCGCCTGCCGGATACGATCTCCCAGGCCGAATTGTTTGCCCTCGTCCGGAAACTGAACGCGGACGACCGCTTTCACGTCATCCTGCCCCAGTTGCCGGTGCCCCCACAGATCGACGAACTCGCCTACATCGACGGCATCTCCGCCCCCAAGGATGCCGACGGCCTCCACCCGGTGAACCTCGGCAGGTTGCTTCGCGGTGAACTGGATGGGGCCATCCCCTGCACCCCGAACGGTGTCATGGAACTCCTCGCGCGCACCGGCAACGATCCTGGCGGCAAGCACGTCGTCGTCGTTGGCCGCTCCACGCTTGTCGGCAGGCCGCTTGCTGTCCTGCTCTCGAACAAGGCAAAGGGCGCGAACGCAACCGTAACCATCTGTCACACCGGCACTCCCGACATCGGCCGCTACACGCGCGAGGCCGACATCGTTGTCATCGCGGCCGGCCGGCCGAATACCCTCACCGCCGGGATGGTGCGCGAGGGCGCCGTCGTGATCGATGTCGGAACGAACCGCATCGATGACCCCTCGCGCAAACGCGGCTGGCGCCTTGTCGGCGACTCAGATTTCCCGGCGCTGAAAGAGAAAGCCTCCTGGATCACACCGGTGCCCGGAGGAGTCGGCCCGATGACGATCGCGATGCTCCTGGTCAACACCGTTCGAGCTGCAGAAAAGGCGGCGGGCTAATCCGGCCCGGCGAGTTTCAATCCGTCGATCCGCAAGAAGTGGCGACGATTTCTCGTGATGAGTTGCGCGCCGATCTCAAGCGCGGTGGCCGCGATCAAAAGGTCTGGCATGGCAAGACCCATGCCGGAGGCTGAGAGTGCCGCGCCGCGCTCCGCCGCAATCACAGCAACACTTCGGGTCACCGGTATCACGGCGACACTTCTTAACAGCTCGTCCAGCTTCGCTCGCCCGTTTCCAGTGGATTCTCCGAAATAGAGCTCGAAAACCGATACTGCGCTCACCAGAAGCTCGCTCTCGATTAGTGCTCGCCGGACGATCCCGTTCTCGGGCGCACGGTTCTTGAGGTAGTCGATGATGCAGTCGGTGTCGCTCAGTATCACCGCCAGTGTTTCCGAGATTCGGCGATCCGCGCCCGCACCTCTTCCGCTAGCTCCTCTCCCCAGGAGCCTTCGAGGGCCTTCAGTGCTGCAATCCGTTCTTCGGGCGTTTCTCTCGCGGCTTTTGACTTTTCGAACATCGCTTCGAGTGCCTCATCGATGAGGCCCGAAAAACCCTTCTCGCCGCGCTCCGCCGCGAGCTTCTTCAGCTTCACAAGCTTGTCGTCGTCGATCTCAACCGTGGTTCTCATTCTTCGATCATGCATGCATGCATATGCATGTCAAGCACCCTTCCATGCGCCTTGCTCCCGTACGTGCCACCATTGCCATCATGAACGATCTCCTCTCGCGTGCCCGCGAACTCGCCCAACGTATCTCGGACATCCAGGTGCGACTTTGACCTCGCTCACGATGAAGCACGCGTAACCGAACTCGAAGAACAATCCGCTGCGCCCGGGTTCTGGGATGATGCCGAATCCGCGCGCGACCTGATGCAAGAACTCTCCGCCGCACGCGACCGCGTGGAAACGTGGCGAACCCTCGAACGCAACGTTCGGGACGTAGCTGAACTCGTCGAATTAGCCGAAGCCGAGGATGATGATTCGGTTGGACCTTCCGCTGAAGCCGAGTTGAACTCGGTCGAAAAACAACTCGAAACGCTTGAGTTCCAGCTTCAGCTTTCAGGTCCGTACGATGCACGAACCGCCATCCTGGCCGTCCATGCCGGCGCCGGAGGGACCGACTCCCAGGACTGGGCCGATATGCTCCTGCGCATGTACTTGCGCTGGGCCGAACGCCGCGGCTACGCCACCGACATCCTCGACCTTACCGAAGGCGAAGAGGCGGGCATCAAGAGTGCGACGGTTGAAATCAAGGGGAAGTACGCCTTCGGCTACCTCCAGAGCGAGCGCGGAGTTCACCGCCTGGTCCGCCTCTCACCGTTCAACTCGGCCAGTGCCCGCCAGACGAGCTTCGCCAAGGTCGAAGTGATGCCAGAAGTCGAGGAGGTCGGCGAGATCAACATCCCCGACGACGACATCCGCATCGATGTCTACCGTTCGAGTGGCGCCGGTGGCCAGAACGTCCAGAAAAACTCCACTGCCGTGCGCCTGACCCATATTCCGACCGGCATCGTCGTCACCTGCCAGAACGAACGCTCCCAGGGACGGAACAGGGAGAGCGCGATGAAGGTGCTCGAAGCGCGTCTCCTCGAAATGGAAGTGAACCGGCTCGAGGAAGAAAAGGCGCGGTTAAAAGGCCAGCACATGGATGTCAGCTTCGGTTCCCAGATCCGAAACTACGTGCTCCACCCCTATAAGATGGTGAAGGACGTCCGCACCGACTACGAGACCAGCGATACAACAGCAGTGCTCGATGGCGAAATCGATGACTTCATCGAGGCGTACCTCAAGTCCCGGGTCGGCGAGGAGTCGTAATGCCAAGGGTCGCCCTTACCCTCTTCGCCGTGCTGTTCGCCGGCATCGCGACGTTGGCGTTTAACCCCACCGCCTCCGCCGATACGGTTATCGAATCCGAAACGGTCACCAACGGCTACCCCCAGACCCTGACGTTTTCGGTCACCGCGAAATCCGACCGGGTGATCGCCGATGTGACACTGAAGTACGCCATCGCCGGGCGCGGATCGAGCGCGCTCGGCAAGCCCCAGGAGTTCACACCGGGGACCAGTGTGACCGCCGAGGTAGTCCTCCAGGTCAACTCCAGTTCGAGCTACTTTCCCGTGGGGTCGAACTTCACCTACCACTGGGAAATCATCACTGCGGACGGCGCCACACTCATCGGGCCGGACCAGACCTTCTTTTACCTCCCGCCCGACCAGGACTGGAAGCACGTCTCCAACGACTTCATGACCGTCTACTACCACGGTGACCGCGAATCCATCGCGAATGCCTACCTCAACGCCGGTGAAGAAACTTACGAGCGCATCGGCAAGCAGCTCTACGGCATCACCCTCCAGCAGACGCCGGTGAACGTTATCCTTTTCGCCGATGAAGCGGAAAGCAGCCTCGCCCTCCAGGGAAACGGCGGTCGCTTCGATGCGGCCGTCACCACCTGCGGCACCAAGGTCACCAACGACATTGTGCTCATCATCCCCATTCCCTGTGGCTCGACTGACCGCACCGACACGCTTCGCCATGAATTCGGCCACATCCTCAACGAGACGGCGGGCGAAGGCACGCTGGCGAAGCTCCCATCGTGGCTCGACGAGGGCGCTGCGGTGTACGCCCAAACGAGCCCGGGGGACTACCAGAAGGCGTTCCTCGCGGCCGCTCGCAGCAACCGGCTGATTCCCTTCAGCGAGATGTCGATACCCGCCACGAATCCGAGCCAGGTTGGCGTCTTCTACGGGGAGAGTTGGGCGATGGTCTCGTATCTGATCGACAAGGACGGCCCCGAGGCGTTTGCGAAGTTCATGCGAACCATCAAGGGTGGTCGCCGCTTCGACCAGGCGCTCTCCGATGTCTACGGGTTCGCGAAACTCGATGATTTTGAATCCGCCTTCAAGAAGGCC
>JBATAT010000293.1:0-4283 GCA_049662005.1 Tepidiformaceae bacterium | reverse complement strand
CGAGCAGGCGGCCGTTGGAAAGCGCGTACCACGAGCCGGGCACGGTCACGATCAGTTCGCTCGTCTGTTTTTCGCTCGGGTGATCGAAGCAGGGAAGCCAGTAGCGCGTGTCTTCGTCCTGGCACTGGGTCCAGACCTGGACAGGTTTGTCGGGGTAGCCCTCATCCGGTGAGATGAAATACATGCCGATTCGGGGGGTTGCCGCGAACGAGATGGCGACTGGGAGGTCCTGCCCACGGCTCCGTCCCTCGCCGAGGTCGACGTGGAGTTTCGAACCGTCGTACGTGACTTCGGCGGGCTTCCGGCCAACCGACACTGAAGCGATTTCGAGATCGACCGCATCGAACTGGACGAAACGCGTGCCTTCGTTCAGGGGTGCGACCGTGTGTGTTACGGTGCCGGAAACTCGTTTCGCTTCGAGGTCGAGCTTGATGTCGATCTTTGAGTGCTTGACATCGACAACGCGGTCGCGGGACCAGACGGCTCTATCGCCAGGGAGTGCGTGAGCGGGTGTTCGGGACTCGCCGGCGAGTCCCCCGCAGGTGATGCGTTCTCCGTAAAGCGACATAGACAGACCCCGTGGTGGATTCACGGATGGTAGAGGGGCCGAGGCTGAGGGAGAAGCGGGTCAGCTGGCGTTTGCCTTCAGCCACTCAAGCACCTGCGCACCGTGAGCATCCGGTTTCACGCGGGGCCAGACCTTCGCGATCTTACCGTCCGGGCTGACGATAACGGTGGAACGAATGATCCCTTCGTACGTTCTGCCGTAGTTGGTCTTCGGCCCGAAAGCGCCGAAGGCTTTTGCGACCTGGTTGCCCTCATCAACGAGTAACGGGAACGGGAGCTCGTGTTTTGCCGCGAACTTCTGGTGGGATGCGGCACTGTCGCCGCTGACGCCGAGGACGGTTGCCCCGAGCGCCTGGATCTCGCCGAAGTTGTCGCGGAAGTTGCACGCTTCCCTGGTGCAACCAGGCGTGTCGTCCTTGGGGTAGAAGTAGACCACCGTCCATTTGCCGTTCAGCGAATCCAGCGACACCTCATTTCCGTGCTGATCCGGAAGATGGAAATCGGGCGCGGGGCTATCGACAGTGGGAAACGCCATGTGTCCTCCGTGGAAGTTCGCTTGTCAGTGTAAGGTCGCGTGCAGGCGTTCGTTCATCCTGAGAGCTTTTGAGCGAGGGCAATGAGTCCCAGGTTCGGTGTAGGATGCTGCCGGGACACGACTTCGGTGAGCGGGACCTCGACGGAGACACCACCCTGGCGGCCGATCATCATGCCGGAGCGGCCGGCGAAGAGCGCTTCAACGGCCATAGCTCCCGCTTCCGAGGCGATCAAACGGTCACGCATGGTTGGGCGCCCCCCACGCTGGATGTGCCCAAGGACAACGCAGCGGAAGGGATGATTCAGAGCAGCGCGGACCTTCTCGCCCACAGCGAACGCGCCGCCTGCTTCGTCTCCCTCGGCGACAACAATGATGTGGCTGCGCTTGCCGCGTTCGAATGAGCCCCGGAGCTGTTCGACGAGCTCGGAGATCTGTTCGACCGCTTCGGGCACGAGGACGCCAGCGGCGCCACCTGCGACGGCCGTCTGGAGCGCGAGGGCACCGCTCGTACGGCCCATGACTTCGACAAAGAACATCATGCCTGTGGATTCGCTTGTATCTCGCAGCTGGTCGATGGCGAGGAGAGCCGTATTCACGGCAGTGTCGAAGCCGATCGTCTCGTCCGTCCCAAAGACGTCGTTGTCGATCGTCCCGGGGATACCTGCGACAGGGACACCGCACTCATCCTGGAGTTCGAGGGCGCCCCGAAAGCTCCCGTCGCCACCGATGATCACCATCGCTTCGACACCGTCGTCGCGCATACTGGCGGCGGCAGCGCGACGCACGGCCGGTTCGTGAAACTCCGGGCAGCGCGCGGTGCCAATCATGGTGCCGCCGCGCTGGATAATGTTGCCGACGGCCCGATCGTCCAACTCGACGTACTCCCCGGAGACATAACCTGAGTATCCATCCAGATAGCCGACGACGGAGGTGCCGTTCAGGGTGGCGGTGCGGACAGTGGCACGGATTGCAGCGTTCATACCCGGAGCATCGCCGCCACTGGTGAGAATACCAATGCGCTTCATGTGTTCACTCTCGTGGGCATGGCCAATTTGGGCAACTGGTCGCCGCTCGGTGCGCACGAGGGCCCCGCTCGCGGCGCCGGTGATCACTGGCCAAGGCGTCTGGGAACATTCGACCAGACCTTTCGGTTCGGCGGCCATGCCGCCGTATAGTTCAGCCATTCGGCGTATCGCTGGAGAAGCGTGTGGAAGGATTTGCCGGGTTGGAAGTCGCCGTCCGAGTTTCGGAACGGAGCCGCAACCGCGATGCCTCCGATTTCGTGCCGGTACGGATTGTCGTCAGCCTATTCCCCTATGACCTGGCCGAGTTTCCTGAACTCGAAGGCGCCGAATTCGGCATGGCCGAGAAGAGCGGCGTGGTGTTGCCACCTCGTGAAACGCCGTCGGGTCGAATGGAATTCTGGATTGGCCGTGGTCGCTCGCCGGGATCGCACCACCGAAAAAGTGACGTTCCTTGGGCCGTACGCACATGGACCGAGCGGTGCTGAGTTCCTTTACCTCAACTGGCGAAAAGAAGGGATACCCGGCGAATGGCTGTGGAGGCGGAAGCTCCCATTCGTTGCGCTGTCCTGGGCCGAAATGATCGAGGCGAACGCGGCGGAAGAGTGTTTCTGGATCGATGCGACTGGCCGCAAAGGCCACGATCCCCGTCCGATCACCTGGGTGCGTCGGCCCGCGTAAATGACTTCGCCGGTATCCGTTGCTTGATGTGGCGACGGTCGTAGCATCAACCGCATGCGCGACACTGTCCGTAAGCTGGGCCGGACTCGCAGCATCGGGCTGGCCGCGCTGGCCGCGGTCCTGCTCGTAGGGATTGCAACCATCGCGGTCCTGGCCGCGTCAGGTGGCGGTTCGGACGCCGGGGCAGATGACCTGGAACCCTCGCCGGCCACCGGCACAAATGTCTCCGCGACAGCGACAAGTACGAGCACGCCGACGATGACACCCACACCGTCCGCAACGCCGATTAAACACGCCGGAATCCTCGATGGAGTTCCGATGAGCGACGCGGAGTGGTCCGCCCGAAAGGATGTCCGGCCGCTCGCCGTGATGGTCGACAACACCGCCAACGCCAGCCCGCACGCTGGTCTCGACAAAGCGGATCTCATCTACGAAGCGTTTGTCGAAGGCGGTATCACACGCCTTATGGCCGTGTACTGGAGGCAGGAAGCAGACAAGATCCTGCCGATTCGTTCGGCCCGGACACCATTCGTCGTCTGGGCGAGTGAGTTGGGGGCACTCTATGCGCACGCGGGCGGCGCCTATACGAACAACGACGCCAACGCGATCGGACAGATCGCGGAATGGGGCGTGCCCGACCTCAACGCGTTTTCCGATATTTCGACGAACGCCTACTACCGTGACACCGAGCGATACGGGCCGTATGACCTCGCAACGAGCACATGGGATCTACGAGATGCGGCGGCGAAGCTCGGGTTCGGCGGCACATCGGCGGTGCAGCCATGGCTTTTCCGCGAGGCGGGGGCTTCCGCTCCTTCGGGCAAGGCTGCCGTGGGGATCGAAATCGACTTCCAGGGCCACCTCTATTCATGGCAGTACATCCAGTGGAAGTGGGACCCGGCCACGAAACGCTATCTTCGCTTCCAGTTCGGCGGACCTGAAGTAGACGCGATCAGCGGCAAGCAACTCGGCTTTGCGACGGTGGTCGTCATGAACGTCCCGGCCCATGTAGCAGATTCGGTGGGGCACGTGCTCTACGACCAATTCGGGACCGGCCCCGCGACCGTATTTACCGATGGGCAGGCTTACGCGGGAACGTGGGCCAAGAAGGACCGCGAAAGTAGGACGCGCTTCTACGATTCGTCGGGCAACGAAATCAGCTTCGAGCGCGGGCCAGTCTTCATCGAAGTCCTGGACGAGCGGAGCTCGTTCGTATCGTTCGCCGATGCCGGTCAACTGCCGGAACTCCCGGTGTACGAACCGATCCCGCCCGGCTACGGGACCGTCGAGGAGGAGCCAACAGCCGTTCCGACGTTAACGCCAACGCCGCTGTCCAGCCCCACGGTTAACGCGACAGCGACCGCGACCAGGCGAGCGGCCAACACGCCGCCAGCCAATCCGTCCGGGACTGCCGCGCCGACGACTGTGACTCCGGCGCCCGAGGGCAGCCCTTCGAGCACCTCAACCAACGCCCCGTC
>JBATAT010000292.1:0-2324 GCA_049662005.1 Tepidiformaceae bacterium | reverse complement strand
TCCTTGGTCTCCTCTGGGCGGCCGCCCTTGCCATCGGCTAAGTGCGACTACACATAACTCGCCTTTTTCGCGACGGTTCTCCATGGCCGCTTCGCCTAAACATGCTGCCCGTTACCATTAACACTATGCCAGTTGATCAGGCCGCCCTCGATGCCGTCGCCCTCTCGCTCCCTGAGTACGAACTTCTCGTCCAACAGCTTGGTCGCGAGCCCAACGAGGTCGAACTCGGCATGTTCGGTTCCCTCTGGAGCGAGCACTGCGGCTACAAGAACAGCAAGCCACTGCTTAAGCTCTTCCCCTCTGGCGGCGACCACATCCTGACAAAGGTCGGCGCCGAAAATGCTGGCGCGATCGACATCGGGGACGGTCTCTGCATCGTCATGAAGGTCGAATCCCACAATCACCCCTCGGCCATCGAGCCCTACCAGGGAGCCGCCACCGGCGTTGGCGGCATCGTTCGCGACATTTTCGCGATGGGCGCCTACCCCATCGCCTTGCTCGATTCCCTTCGCTTCGGGTCGTACGAAAGCTCGCAGACACGCTACCTCTTCAAGGGCGTCGTCGGTGGAATCGGTGGTTACGGAAACTGCCTCGGCATTCCAACCGTCGGCGGCGAAGTGATGTTCTCCGATTCGTACAACGGCAACCCGCTCGTCAACGCGATGTGCGTCGGATTCGCCGAAACGAAGAACTTGCTCAGCGCCAAAGCCCAGGGCGAAGGCAACATCTTCCTCCTCGCGGGTTCGGATACCGGCCGCGACGGTATCCACGGCGCGAGCGGTCTCGCCAGCCGCACCGATCCCGAGGCGCGCTTCGAAGAGATGCGACCCGCCGTCCAGGTGGGCAACCCCTTCATGGAAAAGCTGCTCATGGAGGCCTGTTTCGAACTCGCTTCTGAACACGGCGACTGGATCGTCGGCCTCCAGGACCTCGGTGCGGCCGGCCTCACCAGTTCCGTCGTCGAGTGCTGCGCCAAGGGGGGCGCCGGCGCCATCCTCGACCTCGAAAACGTCCCCCGCCGCGAATCGGGCATGACGCCCTACGAAGTCATGCTCAGCGAGAGCCAGGAGCGCATGCTCATCATCGCGAAGAAGGAACACGTCGACGATGTGAAAGCCCTCTTCCACCACTGGGAACTGCATTGCGAACCCATCGGCGTGGTAACCAGCGAGCGCGACGTAGTCATTCGTGACAACGGCATCGAAGTTGGGCGCGTGCCCTTCGATATTGCCACCGAACCGCCTCAGTACCGCCGCAACGGTGTCCGCCCCCAGGAACTCACCGAACTCAACACGTTCGATCTCGGGTCGTTGCCCGACCTCGATCCCTCGCAGGCAACATCAACCCTTCTTTTGCTGCTGTCCCGGCCGAACATCGCCTCGAAGCGCGGGGTCTTCCGCCAGTACGACCACCAGGTGTTAAATGGCACCGTCGTCGGACCGGGTGGCGATGCCGCCGTCATCCGCGTTCCGGGGACGAACAAAGCCATCGCCATTTCCACCGATTGCAACGGTCGCTTTTGCTACCTCGATCCCTACACCGGCGGCGCCATCGCCGTCGCCGAAGCCGCCCGCAACGTCGTCTGCACCGGCGCCGTTCCCGTCGCCACGACGGACTGCCTGAACTTCGGCAACCCGGAAAAGCTCGATGTCTACTACACGCTCGAACACGCCGTCCGGGGCATCGCAGAAGCCTGCCTCGTGTTCGGCACGCCGGTCGTCAGCGGTAACGTCAGCCTCTACAACGAAACGGCCGGTCGCCCGGTCTACCCGACGCCGGTGATTGGCATGCTCGGTTTCCTCGAAGACGCCTCGAAGGCGCTTCGCTCGGCCTTCGAGGCCCCCGGGCGCTCCGTGTACCTGCTGGGCGCCGGCCTCGAACAGGGCGCGGAGACCCTCGCGGGCAGCGAGTACCTGGAGGCCGTCCATAGCAAGGTTGCCGGTCTCCCGCGGATCAACCTCGCGGCCGAAAAGCGGCTCCACCAGCTTGTCCTTCGCGCACACGGCGAGGGCCTCGTCGCATCCGCCCACGATTGTTCCGATGGTGGCCTCGCGGTTGCCGTCGCCGAAGCGGCCATCCTTGGCGAACACGGATTCGAAGCCAGTGCCAGCTTCCCTGGCCGCCTCGATGGTGGACTCTTCGGCGAAGCCCAGGGCCGGATCGTAGTCAGCGTTCAACCTGGCTGCGAACCGCGCCTCGTCGAACTCGCACTCGAAATCGGCGTTCCGATCACGATGCTTGGGACGACCACATCGGCGGGCACGTTCACGCTCGGCCCGATTTCCACCAGTGTCGATGCCCTGCGCAAATCCTATGAAACCCTG
>JBATAT010000291.1:0-2490 GCA_049662005.1 Tepidiformaceae bacterium | reverse complement strand
CCCTTCACCATCAGCGGGGCCTTGATTGTTCTTGCGTGTGTATGGCCCGCGGCCTTCCTGCTCCTCGATCCGCAGGCCGCGCCCGCGACCGAGCAGTCGCCCACCGCCCTCCCGGAAGGCGCGGCATGACTCTGGCTACGCTTGACCGCGTCACCTACAGCTACCCGCGCGCCGTGGAACCCGCCATACGCGCTGCCAGCCTCGCAGTGGCGGAATCTGAATTCTCCCTTGTCGCAGGCCCTTCTGGCGGTGGCAAGTCCACCTTGCTGCGGCTTTTCAACGGGCTCGTGCCGCAGTTTCACGGTGGGGCGATCCTTGGCTCAGTTCAGGTGTCCGGCCTGGATGCGATCCGGACGCCCACGCGCCAGCTTTCGCTCGTCGCCGGAATGGTTTTCCAGGAGCCAGAGGCCCAATCCGTGGCCGAGACCGTCATCGAAGAGGTCGCCTTCGGCATGGAACAGCGGGCCATTCCGCATGATGAAATGCATCGCCGCTCCGATCACCTGCTCGCGGAACTGGGCATCGAACATCTTCGTAACCGGCGACAACAGACACTCTCCGGTGGAGAACGTCAGCGCGTGGCAATCGCGGCAGTACTCGCCATGCAGCCCCGGCTGCTCCTCCTCGATGAGCCAACCTCGCAGCTCGATGAAGACGGTGCTCGCTCGTTACTCTCGGCCATCGTTGCCCTTCGCCAACGGGGCGACCTGGCCGTGCTCGTGGCCGAACACCGCCTGGACCGACTCATGGAGGCGGCCGACCGGGTCATTCAGGTGGAGCGCGGAGTCGTTCAATCACTGACCCCGGAATCGGCCGTACGAACCCTCGAGGCTGTGCCGGTGGTTGCCGCCCTCTGCCGAGCACTGGGCGTCGAACCAGAGGTTCACTCCGGCTCCGCCGCAACCCGGCTCCCGTCCAGCGTCATCGTTCGGCAAACACCGATGCCGTCGCCTGGCGAACTTCTGATGCGCGCACGCGGCATCGGCGTGGCCTACGGCGAACATGTCGCCCTTCGCGACGCGACGTTCGATCTGCGTGAAGGCGAAATCGTCGCACTCATGGGGCCAAACGGAAGCGGCAAGAGCTCACTCTTTCGAGCCATCACAGGTCTCACCCGGCCGTTCGCCGGTGAATTCACCTTCCCGAAGGGTGAACGCGTCCAGCCGATATCGCCGCGTGAGGTCACCCGGATTGCCGGCTTTGTCCCACAGGACCCGTCCCTTGCGCTCTACCGCGAGACGGTCCGGCAAGAGATCACCGAAACGCTTTCGCATCGAAGAGGTCGGCACGCAGATGCCGTCGCAGTCGACGCCGCGCTCGCGGAATGGGGGATCGTGGAATTCAGCCAACGCAACCCGCGAGACATCTCCGTCGGGCAACAACAGCGCGTAGCGGTGGCTGCGATGCTCGCACATCGGCCACCAATCTGGCTCCTCGATGAACCAACCCGCGGCGCTGATGAGGCGGCCAAGGGACAACTGGCCGCACGCCTCCGATCGCATGCGGCTGCCGGCGGCGCTGCAATCGTCGCAACCCACGACCTTGAATCGGCCGCTCACTTCGCGACGCGCGTTCTCACGCTGAGGACAGGGGAGGTTGTATCGGACCTCCCTGCGCGTGCGGCGTTCGCGGCCGATGGCCCGCACCCGTCGCAGGTCGCGAAGCTCGTACCCGGTGCCATCACGGTCGAGGAGGTGAGCCGTGGCTGAACGAAGGCGTGTCTCACCCCCGGCCATTCTGCTGCCTGGTTCCGCGCCAACGCTCAGGAGAACGACAGCCCGCTTGTTGACGTGTGTTGTGCTGGCGCTTGCCGCGCTGGGTTTGGCCACCGGGGCATGGGCGGATGGTGAGGCCGGTCTTGTCATCCAGGAAGGCGACGCCGTGACGACCTACTGCATCGCGTTCAGCGGCGACGGAATCACCGGCGATCAGTTGCTGAAGGCCGCAGGGCAGACCTTCGATGCCTATGGGGGCGGAAGTGGCCTCGCGCTTTGCGCGATTGGAAACCAGGGGTGCCACGATTCGGGTTCGTTCTCTTCGTGTTTCTGCCAGTGCCAGGGTGGCAGTTGCACCTACTGGGCGTTCTTCACACAGAGTTATGGCAAGCAGTGGGTCTATTCCGCCCTCGGCTTCAACCTCTTTAAGGCGAAGGATGGCGATATCCACGGCTGGAAGTGGGGCACGGGCGGCCCGAACAACGCTCCCGCGCCGAATCCGGTGACCTTCGAACAGATCTGCGGGCACGCGCCACGGGGTGGGGCGCCACAACCAACAAACACGCCTCTCGCAACCATTCGCCCGACACTGGCGGCCTCTGCGACTTCGGAAGTACCCACCATCGGGACGCTCCCCGCCGGGACATCGACCAGCCTGGCCGCGGGGGTGGCTTCGACGACCATCCCGGCGGGCACGACAACAGCCGCCGGAGCAACGCTGACGCCGCTCGTCACCCTCACCACACTCGCGACGCAAGCCGCCCCCACGGTCGCC
>JBATAT010000290.1:0-13164 GCA_049662005.1 Tepidiformaceae bacterium | reverse complement strand
GGCAGCATCGTCGGGATCCTGAACTACCGCGTCGACCAGCTCCTGGTTATCCGGCTCGATGGCAAGGAAGGCGCCGGCATCTATTCCTCCGCAATCGCGGTGGCCGAAGGGCTCTGGCTCTTTTCATCCGCGATAACGCTGGCATCGTTCGCTCGCGTTGGCCGTGGTGAGCCGTTCGAAGCCGCGCGTCTGACCGCTACGGGTATCCGCCACACATTCCTCGTCGTCGTTTGTGGAGGTCTCTCTGCCGCCCTTCTCGGCCCGATCCTCATCGAAGTCCTCTTCGGGCATGCCTACGCAAGTGCAAGTGGCCCGATTCGAATCCTCTGTCTCGGCACCGCCCTGTTCGCTCCTCAGGGCCTGGTCAACCTCTACTACGTGAACCATCGCGGAAAGCCTGCGTTCCCGCTCTTCATCGGTCTTCTTTCGATATCGATCTCGGTCACCTCCGGGGTCATCCTCATCCCAACCTATGGCACCAACGGCGCCGCATGGGCGACGACCCTCAGCTACGGCATAGCCTCCACGCTCTCTGTCGCGCTCTTTCTTCGACAATCCAGGTTGCCGCACTCCGAGCTCTGGCGGGTTCGCCGGTCTGATATTGGCGCCTATGTTCGGCTTGGCCGCGAAATCCTCGCCCGCATCAGCAGGCGGCCCGCACAGCCGGAAACGGTCAATGAGCACCCCGAAGTCTGACGAGGCGTCACGCTTCGGAGCGCTTCCGCTGGCGCGGGGCGAAGCGGGGGCCCGAGGTCCTTCGCGAACTTGAGCCGCCGAAATCCAGCGAATCGCGGCCGCGCCAACCGATGTAGCCCGCGATCGCCGTGCCGATCCACATCACGACTGTCGCCCACTCCACCGGATTCGAGAGATGCCACGATTCATCGAGCGTGATCTGCCAGTTGAGTGCGAGCACTGGCAGGAACGCGGTCAACGAGAACGCAACCGCTGCAACGATCAGCCAGCGCGAGCCTGAGACGGCCGCGAACGGCAGACACCAGATGATGTACCAGGGGTGGTAGCCCGGGGAGCATGCGTAAAGGAAGAGCGTCAGCAGAAGGCCAACCGCCGCCGCCAGGTCCGTCTTTGTTTCGAGCCGGTGGTACATCATCACGAGCCCGAGAATGAACAGGTAGAGCACGTAACTTGAAACAACGAGCCGGTCATTTCCGACCCGCCCCGTATCGAACAGCACTTGAAGCAATCGCCAGGGCGTGGTCTGGATAACGGCTCCGGCCGGCCCGAGGGCTCCGTTTGTCACCGGCCCCGCACCGATGACGTACAGCATCAGCACCAGTCCGCCCGCCGCAGCAGCGAGAAACGCCAGCGGGTTTCGCCACTTTGGCCACCACCACGCCGCCACTACCGGCGATGCCAGCACCAGGGCGTACTTAACCAGCGCCGAAACGCCCCACATCGCCACCCCACTGCCCCGGACGCGCCACGATTTTTCCATCACCAGCGCCAGGGCCACGACCCCGAAGAATGCCATCATCGCATCGTTGTGGCCGTCGCCAGGGAACTGCCACGTCATCATCGGGTTGAGGCCAACGATCCCGGCGATCAGCGCCCGGTTCTGCCCCAGCCTCCCTGCCAGCATGCCCGCGGCGGCAGCCGTCAGCGTCAGGAATATCCCTCCCATCACCTTCTGTCCGAGCAGATTG
This sequence comes from Tepidiformaceae bacterium, assembly GCA_049662005.1. Lineage (GTDB taxonomy): Bacteria > Chloroflexota > Dehalococcoidia > Tepidiformales > Tepidiformaceae > Amarobacter. The sequence goes on along the minus strand of JBATAT010000290.1, from coordinate 11,500 downwards.
GCCTTGAATCCGTCGCCGACAAACGGGAGGGGTGCTCCGCCAATCGCATAGGCCAGTGGGCCGTAGCCGCTCGGCTGATCCCGGAACGTGCGAACCTCATTCGCGACGGGATCATCGAACTTCCCCGGTGCCCCGTCGAAGCTGGTTGGCGACTTGTGTTGAAGCCAGAACGTCCGCACATCGGCGGCCAGGTGGACGGCGTCTGGCGATGTCAGCGGCATTGCGGGCAGCATCGCCATCCCCGCGACGATGGTCCCCGCGATCGCCGCGGCAAAGTCGTATCGGAACCCGCGGCGCAGTGCCCACAGGCAGACCAGGTAAGCCGCGATGGCCAGCATGATCAGCAAGCTCGTGTCGCGGAAGTCGCTGAAACCATTCACCAGCACGCGCGAGATGCCACCGCGCGCGACGACATCGTTGTCCTCGCGTAGCGAAACCCGCGTCGCGATTCCGAACAGCCAGATGAGCGACATAACTAACAGCGCACCTGCATAGATGAGCGTCGCGTTACTTCGCGCGGGTTGTGCGGGCTTACGTACGGACATTGGTCGTCTCTCGATCAAGAACTCGCGGCATTGCATGCCATGCGCGGAGGCGGGCGGTGCCGACCGCCCAGATCCCAATAGGGAACCAGAGGAGACTCAACAGACTGTGGCGAAGCGCCAGGCTCAAGCTGCCGCTCGAAAGGCGCACGAGATGTTCGCGCCAGCCGATGTACGCTGGCGCCAGCCATTCGCCCGCCAGCGCTGGCCAGACAAGCCACCCGGGCATTCGAAACACCGGGAAGACGAGTCCGAGTATCGCTCCCCCGGTGACTCCCACTCGCGTCAGCAGGCGCGTCGGCACAATCATGTAGATGGCGAGGTCCAGGGCTCGCCGGTCGCCGAGGAACGCAGCCCGCACGAGGGAACCCCAGCGCCCCATCACCACGTGAATGTGACCACGAACCCACCGCGATCGCTGTGTCATCGATGCCTGCAGGCTGCGCGCTTCGCCGCAGGCGATCTGAGCGCTCGAGACATACGTGATCGCGTGACCATCGGCAACTAACCTGGCGGAGAGTTCGAGGTCCTCGGTCAGCGTCCAGGATCCCGTCGCATACCTGGCGAGCAGTTCCGGGCGGATGAACCAGCCACTGCCGGTGATAGTTGTGCTTAGCCCGAGGGCCTCACGTGGCCGCCACCAGAACAGATTGCGCGCCTTCCGCCCGAACCCGTAACCCTCGGCGATCCATTCCGCATCCGCGATCGGCACCGTCTCCGCCTGGAGGCATTCGCGCCCTGCTGAGTGCGCGGCAATTTCCGTCAACAGGCCTGGCGCGATCCGGGAATCCGCATCAAAGATGCCGATCAGGTCGATCCCAGGCCCGAGCGCGATTCGACCGGCGTCGATGGCATGCGCCTTCCCTGGCGTTTCCGTGAAGTGTTCGAGCACCTTCGCTCCCGACCTGGCCGCCGCGCTGGCCGTATCGTCGGTGCAGTTGTGGGCGACAACGATCAGCTCGCGCAGCTCTTCCGGGTAATCCTGGCCCTGGATGTCGCCGATGATCTTCCCGATGACGGCCGCTTCGTTACGAGCGCACACAAGGATCCCGAATCGTGGTAGCTGGGCCGGTGGTTGTGGCCGTGTCGTTCCCGACTGCACGAACTTCCGATAGCCCAGGACGGTGATGGCCGACTGGTAGAGAGAGACAGCGAGGATGACGAACTGCCCGGCCCGCACTCCCACAGCAATGAGTCGAAAAAGCCGCGGCATCGGCCTATTATCATCAGCGCCGCCTTTGACGCGACTCGAAATGAGAGAGGCTCCCGTCGCCGGGAGCCTCTCGTGTGGTGGTTGTCGTGGACGATTTAGCCGCGCGGGAGGCCGAGCCCCCGGGTGGCAATGATGCCCTTCTGGATTTCCGTCGTTCCGCCGGCAATCGTCGAACTCACGGCCTGCATGTAGCCCATCGACGCCTTATTTCGAACGTTCCCGTGCATGCCGTACAGGTGCATCGAGAGATTCGCGATGCGCTGCGACATTTCGCTGCTGAAGAGCTTGCACATGCTCGCTTCGTGGTTCGGGATTTGGCCGCGGACCTGCATACTCACCACGCGGTAGCTGAGCATCTTGGCCACCTCCGCCTCGATCCAGCGGTCCGCGAATTCGCGCTTTACGGCAGGATTGCGCGAGAACGAGGCCTCGCCACCGGCCTTCGCCTGGCGAATGATCGCCTCAAGCTGCTTGCGCACACCGATGGCCGAACCAATCGAGCTGCGCTCAAAGTCCAGCGTCGTCGTGCCCACGTACCAGCCGCGGTTCTCTTCGCCGATCCGGTTCTTCACCGGTACGCGAACGTCTTCGAAGAAGACCTCGTTGAAACCCTGTGCGCCCGAGAGCATCGTCAGCGGCCGCACCGTGACGCCAGGCGACTTCATGTTCAGGAGCAGGTAGGTGATCCCGCGGTGCTTCGGCGCATCCGGGTCCGTCCGCACGAGCATGTACATCATGTCGGCGTACTGGGCGCCCGTCGTCCAGATCTTCTGACCGTTCACCACGTAGTCGTCGCCGTCGCGGACGGCGCGCGTCTGAAGGCTCGCGAGGTCGGACCCCGCGCCCGGCTCGCTATAGCCCTGGCACCAGATGACCTCGCCCTTGAGGATCTTGGTGAGGTGCTCTTCCTTCTGCTCTTCGGTGCCGTGTTCGATGATCGTTGGCCCGATCATCATCACGCCGAAGCCACCGAGGTTCCCCGGCACGCCCGATTCGGCGAACTCCTCGTTCATGATGAACTGCTCGGCAACGGTCATGTCGGCGCCCCCGAAGCGCTTCGGCCACGAAGGTGCAATCCAGCCCTTTTCCGCCACCTTCTCCCGCCATTCTTTGATGGCGCCCATGCGGCCGAACATCGTGTTTTCGCCCTCGTCGCTGCCAGCCTTCAATGCGGCCGGCGCCTGGGTGTTAATGAAGTTGCGAACTTCTTGCCGCCATGCGGCCTCTTTTTCGGTATCTGCAAGGGTAATAACCATGAGTGATTCCTGCTTTCGGATGGCGCACAACGTACGCCTTGATTAAGGCTTTGCGCCGACGATTGTCGGGCAGGTGGCAAGACCCTGCAAGCGAACGCGATTCGGGTTTCGTTCAATCCACCGATTGGTTACTTCGATTGTGCCATAATTCCGCACTGCGCGGCGATTGTGATAGGATTCACAGGTCCCAACGGAGCATGCGAGCGCCCTGTTGTCCCTTCTCCTATGCTCTGCTTCCACTGTTCTCGGGCGCTCGCATGCTCCACCTTTTCTTGCCGGACGACCTGTTATCCTCAGGACATGACGAAGCCCGAACGCGCGCCCCGGCCTACCCTCCAGGATCGCTGGGAAGATGCGCAGCTCCGCTGGGGCGAAGCACAGGCCCGTTGGGAAGAAAAGAAACCCGCACCATTCCGCTCAGCAGTCGAAGTCCTTCCCGGTCTCTTCCAGGTCCGAACGCGCGGTTCGAAGGCCTACCTCGTCCTCGATGACGACATAACCTTGATCGATACAGGCTCCCCTGGTTCCGGCACCCGCATCCTCAAAGCCGTCGAAGAACTCGGCCGGTCACCCTCCGACATCAAGAACATCGTCGTTACCCACTACCACATCGATCATGTCGGCGGCCTGCCCGAAATCCAGGAGTTCGTTTCTGCGAAAACCGGCGTCCACCTTGCCGAAGCGCCACACGTTGAGAGCGACGAGGCACTGCCGAATCCCTTCACCCATCCGCTTCTCGCGAAGATCTGCGAACCCTACCTGCGCCGCAACGATCCCGGCGCCGCACGCGTCGATGTTGTCCTCGAAGACGGTGATGAACTCCCGGCCCTGGGCGGCATGCGGGTCGTTCACGCCCCCGGACACACGGCGGGCAGCATTTCGCTCTACTTCCCCAACCGCGGCGTGCTCCTCGTCGGCGATGCGATGCAGTACAAGTTCGGGCGCCTCATGCCACCCAGCCGCCTCTTCACCCAGGATATGTCCGAAGCGACTGCCTCTATCCGCAAACTTTCGGAACTTGATTTCGAAACACTCTGCTTCAGCCACTTCCGCCCCATCCTGTCCGGTGCGGATCAGAAAGTGCGGGAGTTCGCCCGCACGCTGCCGGCGCGATGAACACCCTCGTCGATCTGCTTGAACAGTCCGTCAACGACTTCCCGGATCGCACCGCCCTGACGATGCGCGTGGGTGTTCGCACCATTAAATACAATTACGAGAAACTCCAGGAGCGCGCCCACGCCTATGCCCGCTTCATGAACGAACACCACGTGAAGCAGGGTGATCGCATCGTGATCTGGGCACCAAATCAGCCCGATTGGGTGGCAGCCATGTTCGGGTCGTTCCTCGCCGGCGCCGTTGTCGTCCCGTTGGATGTTCGTTCGACCCCGGATTTCGTGGAGCGCGTCATTGGCCAAACGGAGCCGGTGCTCGCCTTTACCGGGAAAGCCCAGGCTGAAGCACTGCGCGAACTCGAAATTCCCGCGTTCCCGTTCGAAACACTTAACCTGCCGGTCGATGGCAAGGTCGTTCCCGCCCCAACTGCCCCGGGCGATCTCGCCGAAATCATCTACACCTCCGGGACGACTGGCGACCCGAAAGGCGTGATGCTCACCCACGAAAACATCGTCGCGAATGTGCGGTCCGGAGTCGCCGTCCTCCCAATCGATCGCAACACGCGCATGCTCTCGCTCCTCCCGCTTAGCCACATGTTCGAACAGATCGGGGGGTGTTTCGCCTCGGTCCATGTCGGCGCGGCCGTTTGTTATCCCTCCAGCCGTCAGCCCGCCGCGCTCTCCCGCACCATGCAGGAGTGGAAGCCGACTTTCATTATGGGCGTACCACAGGTCCTGACCCTGCTGATGAACGGAATCGAGCGCGAGGCCGCCGCCCAGGGCAGGCTTGGCCTGCTCAACCGCCTGCGCAAACTTGCCACGCCAATGCCCCAGAACATCCGCCGCATGATGTTCCGGACGGTGCTCGCTCGTTTCGGCGGTAAGCTCGACATGATCGCCAGCGGCGGCGCGGCAATCGATCCCGAAGTGCAATTGAAGTGGGAACAGATGGGCGTTGCCGTCGTCGAAGGCTATGGCGCCACGGAATGCTCGCCCGTCGTGACCATCAATCCCCGAAACGACCGCCGTGTCCGAAGTGTTGGCAAGCCGCTTCCCGGCCAGCAGGTCCGCATCGCGGAGGACGGCGAAGTCCTCACCCGTGGCAAGAACGTCTTCGGCGGGTACTGGAAAAACGAAGCTGCCACTGCCGCCGTGTTCGATGGCGAGTGGTACAAGACGGGCGACCTCGGCTACATCGAAGAGGGCTACCTCTACCTGAAGGGCCGCAAGAAGGACCTCATCGTCCTTTCCGATGGTCAGAACGTGTACCCGGAAGACATCGAAGAGGTGCTTCGGCACCAGCCGGGCATCGCCGACGCGGTTGTCCTCGGGCTTCCAGAAGGCAGCGACATTCGCCTCCACGCCGTCTTCCTCGAATCCGAACCCGGGGCTGGCAAGGCAGCAGTTCGAACCGCCAACGCGCAACTCAGCGACCGCCAGCAGCTCTTCGGCTCGAGCGTCTGGCCAGAGGTGGACTTCCCTCGCACGCACACCCTCAAGGTGAGACGCCCCCTGGTCGAGGCGTTTGTGACCAACCAGGGGCCAACCGCCGAATCGGCAGGTCCCAGCGTCGTGCCGGATGACCAGCTCATCAAGCTCATCACGATGGTTCGGAGGCTCGATGTCCCGGTGACCGAAGCCTCGACCCTCGGGCTCGATCTCGGTCTCGATTCCCTCGGCCGCGTCGAGCTTCTTTCCGCGATTGAAGACGATATGGGCGTGTACGTAGATGATACGGAGGTTGCGCCACACACCACGGTGGCCGAATTGCGAGCAATGGTACTTAAAGGCGATCCCAAGGCAAAGGTACGTAAGTTCCCAAAGTGGCCCCGCAGGCGTCCCGCCCGCTGGTTGCGACGAATGCTCATGACTGGCTTCGTGTTCCCGGCGCTGCGGCTCGGCTACAGCGTCGAAATCCGCGGCCGGCAGCACTTCCGGGGGCTCCAGGAACCCGTCCTTATTATCTCCAACCACAACATGCACATGGATGGTTCGATGCTGCTGCGGAGCATGCCTCACGGCTTCCGCCAGCGCGTGGCCATTGCCGCTGCTGCATCGGATATCTTCGGCAACCGCCTGCGCGGCTTTGGCGCCAGCCTTCTCGGCAACGCCTTCCCCTTCGCCAAGGAAGGATCCGGCGTGCGAGAAAGCCTCGAAGCCGTTGCCAAGATGCTGGACGAGGGCTGGAACGTACTCATCTTCCCCGAAGGCAAGCTCACCGTAATCGGCCCGATGCAGCCGTTCAAAAGCGGAACGGGTCTCCTCGCCGTCGAGACCGGTGTCCCCGTCCTGCCGATGCGAATCGACGTCCTTCGACCGGGCTTCTACGAAGGCAAGTGGCTGCCCCACCCTCGCGCTCGCGTCCGCGTGAACATCGGCGCCCCGGTCACCTTCGCTCCCGGCACAAGCTACTCCGAGGCCACGAAAATCCTCGAAGCCGCCGTCCGCTCAGCCTAACCCCGCCCTTGGCGGTTCGCTGTTGGCCATTCGCCGTTCGCCAGTGGCCGTTTGCCGTTCGCTCCCACACCAGAACCAGGCCGCGACAGACATGGAGCGCTGCAATCTCGTCCAACCCCGGTCGACAAGCGACCACCACCAGGGCAAACCGTCGCCTCTTCGTCGTTCGTCGTTCGCGGTTCGCTCCCCACACCAGAACCAGGGCGCGACAGCCATGGCGGGGTGCAATCTCGCCCAACCCCGGTCGACCGGCGACCACCACCAGGACGACATGCCGCCGTTCGCCGTTCGCCGTTCGCCGTTGGCGGTTGCCGTTCGCCGTTCGCGGTTGCCGTTCGCCGTTCGCGGTTCGCTCCGCACACCAGAACCAGGGCGCGACAGACATGGACCGCTGCAATCTCGCCCAACCCCGGTCGGCAAGCGACCACCACCAGGGCAACCGTCGCCTCTTCGTCGTTCGACGTTCGACGTTCGTCGTTATCCTCAGTTGCCGCAGGCGCACCCGCCTCCACCGCAGCAGCCGCCGCCAGCCGGCATCTCGTCCATCATCAGCCCGCCGCCGCTACTCGCCATGGCGAACGTGGAGATCGTGCGTTCGGCTTTGTGTCCGCTCGCACACTTGGTCGCAACCGATGCCTGTGACATGGGGCGGCGCTCTTCGAACTTATTTCGACAGGTAGGGCAGTAGTACTCGTAAATGGCCATGGCCAGAGTATAGCCGAGCCAGGCCAGGTATTACGCTGCGCGGCCCGCACGCCGCCGGCGCGTGCGCTGGGCTGTCCGGGTGGCAGGCTGTTCGCGCGATGGGATTTCGACGACTTCGGCCGGTGTTGGCTCTGGAACCGAGAGCGCCAGGCCGCTGACGGCGCCAGACATCACCGCTCGAGTGATGGAATTGGATGGCTCAACCCAACCGGCATCGTCGCCCTCAGATCGGCGAAAACGCGCAAGGAGATGTTCGAGCCAGCGAAACGTCCATAACATGGGAGGTAGACAATAACCGTCGAGTTCCCGTAAGGGCAACCGGCTGTTCCCTTATTTTCCACCCGCCGCCCGGCCAAGGAATCCGCCAACCGCCTCGTTCCACTCGTTTGCACGTTCGAAGTAGCACGAATGTCCTGCACCTTTTACTTCGTAAAATTCTGCACCCGGAATGAGACCCTGCGCCTCCCGGATCATTTCCGGTGAGGTGATCATGTCGTGTTCGCCCACGATATAGAGCACAGGAACCCCGAGATTGGCGATCATTTCGTGCGTGCTGCCGCGGTAGGTTGAAGGCGGACGGCCGAGCATCCCTTTTGGGCGCGGCGGGTTGATACCGTTGAGTTCGCGGTAGAGGAGCGCCATCGCCGGATGGGCGTCTTCGTACCCCGGCGCCAGGGCGTGCTCCCGGAGCCCGCCGTCTCCGCGTTCCTCTTTGAGTTCGTCCTGCAGTTCCCGGATTCGATCGTTCGTCGCACCGGCAGTGGTGCCACAAAGCACAAACGATGCGGCTTTCTGTGGCGCCAACCGGCACAACCCGGCCACCGACCTGCCTCCCATCGATTGAGCGACGACGTGGGCCTTCTCGATGCCCAGGTGATCGAGTAGCGCGACGAGGTCGGTGCCGAGTGAGAACCTCCCCACTGCCATCTCGCCGCGCGAGAGGCCCCAGCCGCGCGCGTCGAACGTCGTGCACCGAAAGCGCTGCGAAAACTCGGCCACCTGCTGCCACCAGACCAGGTGGTTCCCCCCGGCGCCATGGAGAAACACGACATCGGGTCCACTCCCGTGCTGTTCGTAGTACAGACGGGCGGCGTTCACGGTCACATATGGCATACCTCGTGATTCTACGGCGCTTTCACCTGCGAGGCCCCTTGGGGTGAAAACCGTGTGAATAACGCAGAAATTGTTCGGGCTTGTGGTCGAGCCTCGTGTCCGCGGACGCCCTCCTTCCCCTTGGCGTCCTTCGTGTCCTTTGTGTTAGCCCGCCCTCTACGTGTTGCCGCGCTGCATCCGCGAGACCATCGCCTCCGGGAGCGCCACGCCGCCATCGATGAACGCCTTCCCGATTGCGGCTGCGTTCGGTCCAAAGATTGAGGTCCGGTTTTCCGCGACGAACTGCTGGTTGTTCGAGATCCGTTCGAGTTGGCCCTGGAAGTGAGGGGCAACGAACCGCGCGAACAGTTCGTAGCTGTGCCTGGTCTTCTCCCAACTGGTCCACTCATGCGCCAGCCCAAGGATCGCTCCAAACCCACCGCTCATCTCCTGCATGCGCTCGATCGCGGCGATCGCGTCGTCGGGCGTGCCGACGATCGCTCCGCCGCGTTCGACCTGCGAGGCAACGTCCTGCTTGATTGACGGGTCAGCCGGCCGGCCAAGCGTGTTTTCGAAGTACTCCCGGTTGAATCGCTGGTTCCCCGCATCGACGTCGCGGATAGCCTCCTCGCGCGAATCGGCGAGATGGATCGGTATCACGAGCCGCCAGTCCTCCCGGCTGATGCCCTTATCGGCCTTATCCGCGGCCTCCTGCGCCATCTCCCAGGTTTTCGCCAGCGAAATCAATCCGCCCGGCTGCGAAACCGCCACCGAAAGCACGCCGACGCCGTGCTTACCGGCGGTCTGTGGCCCCGCGGGCGAGAATGTCGAAGCGACCGCGACCGGCATGTGGGGAAACGTGTACGGCGCGAGTTGGAGCCGCGCATCCTGCATCGTGAACCAGTCGGATTTGTGGGTGACAGTCTCTCCTCGGAACAGCCGGAGGATCACCCCGAGCGCCTCATCCATGCGCTGGCGCTGTGTCACTGCGTCGATCCCGAGCATGTGTGCGTCGCTCGTCAGTGCTCCCGGGCCGACGCCGAACATCGCGCGGCCGCGCGTCATGTGGTCGAGTTGAACCATGCGGTCGGCCAGGATGAACGGGTGGTGATACGGCAGCGAGCTGACGCCCGTACCGAGCCGGATCGTCTTTGTGCGCTGGGCCGCGGCCGCGATCATCAGCTCCGGTGACGCGATCAGTTCCCAGCCGGCGCTGTGATGCTCACCGATCCATGCTTCATCGAAGTTCAGCTTGTCGAGATACTCGATTAGTTCGAGATCGCGATCGATCGCGACTGTCGGGTTCTCCCCCACCCGGTGGAATGGCGCGAGAAAGATGCCGAACCGCATCCGTGGTGGCTGGTAGACCATGCGTGTCCCTCCGAAGTCCTGGTCAGGACTTCGGCGAATCCTAACCATTCCCGGTGCGGCCGGCGAACCCGGTTCCGCTTATTCCACGTCCGCGGGCACGATCGGCCGCTTGAGAAAGAACTTGCGACCGGAGAGGGCGACAAGTTCCCAGCCCTCGTTCCCGAGTGCCCCCAGCGTGAGCAGTGCAGACGCCTTGAGCTTTCGTCGCTTCCGCCTCTTTAGCAGCGCGGACGGTGCAACCGTGAGGACGCAGCGTCGTTTGCCGCGCTTTTCCAGTGTTGCCACTTCCCAGGTGAGCATGGGGACAGGGTTCGCGCGGGGGACGGTGGCGATCGATGGTTCGCGCAGTGGCGGCACCAGGGCCTCAAGGCCCTGGCCGAGTCCAGTTCGGGTTCGAGGCATAGTGGGCGACTTCCTCGGGGATCGTCGGATGCGTTCGAATTATCCCGGCAGCGCCCCACGGCGCAAGGCGCACGAATTCGGACCCGTTCGTGCCAACCATCACACTGATTTTCGACCACCGTCGCTGATGACGCCGGGCCCCAGTGCCGATAGTTACCAGAGGAGGCCCGGGAGCCGCATGCGGCCGCCGGTCGCCACCATGGGGGGCCAATGTCCAGCGTTGTTCTTGCTGAAAGTGGAAGCGTCGTCGCAAACGATCTTCGCCCGGCCCACGGGCTCATAAGCCGCACCCGCGGGTTGATGCTTCGCGGGTCGCTGGGCGAAGGCGAAGCACTTGATATTCGTCCGTGTAGCTCGATCCACATGATGTTTATGCGCTTCTCGATCGATGCGGTCTTCTACGACCGCGAGTTTCGAGTGACGAAGGTCGCACGGAACGTCCGCCCGTGGGTTGGTCTTGCGTTTGGCGGCAAGGGCGCGAAGGGCGTCATCGAGATGCGTCCCGGCGCCGCCAGCTGCATCAACCCGGGCGATTTGCTGGAATTCGCTGGCCAAGAGCAGGGGTCTTCCTGAGAGAAAGTGAAGGCAGCACGCCCCCAAACTGGGAAAGCGGCTGCTGTGTGAGGTGCGAGGATGCCACCAGGAAAAGGTTTCTACGGACGTAAGTACAAGGAAACGGGATCAGACCGAAAACTGACTCCGATGTACCTGCTCGCGGGCGTGCCGTTGTTGGCACTCTTCGCCTGGATCGGCGCCTGTGCCATTGGTGGCAACTCCGCGGATCTGCCGGCTGCCGATGCGCCAGCCGAAGGCTCGAACACCGGCCGCGTCGCCAAGCCAACCGAACCACCACGCGTCGCCCCCACCCGGGACCCGGCCAGGAAAGTCGCGGGCCAGAATGAGGGCGCTGCCGTCATCCCCGCGAACCCCGAACGCCCGGACATCAAGGAACAGCTGATCGCGGGCGGCAAGCGCTTCGAAATGCCGCTCACGGCCCACGCAGGCGTCGAGGACTACTTTGGCGCGGCGCGCGCCGAAGGCAAGGTCCACTCGGGAGTCGACTTCTCGCTCGTTGGCCTGAAGAACGTGCCCGTGGAATCCGCCTGCAACGGCTTCGTCGTCGAAGCCGGCAACGACGAAATCTTCGGCACCCATGCGATCATCGATTGTGGCGGCGATTTCATCGTCGTGCTGGGCTGGCTCGAAAGCCTCCGTGTTACCGATGGCAACAACGTCTCGAAGTCGACCGTAGTCGGTACGGGCGAACCAGATGGATTCGTCCACTTCGAAATCCGCTACAAGAACGTCCCCATCGACCCGAAGGATTTCGTCCAGATCCCCGGCAAGGAA
>JBATAT010000289.1:0-7073 GCA_049662005.1 Tepidiformaceae bacterium | reverse complement strand
CGTCTACACGTCCGGTCCCACCGTCACCAGCCTTTCAGTACGGCAAGGCCCGCCGACCGGCGGCACGCAGGTGCTGGTCACCGGCACGAATTTCTTTGGAACGCCGAGTAGCCCATGCCCGACGCTTTCGACCATCACGTTTGGGGGGTTCCCGGTCACGTCTTGCCAGTTTGTCACCGCCGATTCGATCCTCGTGACGACGCCGTCCCACCTTTCTGGGCCGGTTTACGCGGTCGTCCTTGGAGGCGGCGCGCTCTCGCCACAGGTCCCCGACGCGCTGTTCACTTACCAGGGCTTGCCGGTCATCACCGGGCTGAATCCCAGCTTCGGTCCCGCATCGGGCGGGAACACGGTTGAGATCTACGGCTCGAACTTCCTGACGAACAACACGCTCCCGACGGCGGTGCTCTTCGGTGGGAACGAGGCCACGTTCCTGGTCGTCAACGACAACAAGATCATCGCGACGGCGCCTCCAGGATCGGGCGTCCAGCAGGTGCGCGTCGTGCATCCGATTTCGGGCACCAGTGATTTCGTCACCGAAGCGAACTACATCTACAGCTCAGGCCCGCTGGTCACCTCGATCGACCCGGCGCACGGTCCATCAACCGGCGGGTCGATCGTCACCATTAACGGCACTGGCTTTCTCGCGGGGGCTTCGGTGAAGTTTGGCACCCAGCAGGCGTTCTCGACCGTGGTCAGCCCCACCCAGATCCTGGCAACGGCACCACCCGGCACCGCGAGCGTCGATATCACGGTGACGGTCAATGGCAACGTGAGCGCTGTCGGCCCGCAAACGCAGTTCTCCTATGACGGCCCGGCGGTCACCGAAATCAGCCCGATCGCGGGTCCGGTCGCGGGCGGGACGGCCATCGTTATTCACGGCAACAACTTCACGACGTCCTCGGTCATCACGATCGGCGGCATCGTTGCTCCCGCGGTATTCGTTGATCCCAGGACGCTCACCTCGACGACGCCACCATCGCCCGGCCCGCAAGCGGCGCATGTGGTCGTGACCACCGGGTCAGGTTCGAGCCCGCAGACTGCCGCCGATGTGTTCACGTACACGAATGGCCCGATCGTCGACGCCGTGAACCCGAACAGCGGGCCCACGACGGGCGCGTCGATCGTGGTCATCACGGGGAAGAATTTTGTTGCGCCGCTCGCTGTTTCGTTCGGTGGCATCCCGGCCACGTCGTTCAACGTCAACAGCGCGACCCAGATAACGGTTCTTTCACCGGCGAACGGCACCGCTGGCCCAGCTGACGTTCGCGTGACGAAGGGGACCGACGTCAGCCCTGTTGGGCCGAACACGAAGTTCACCTACGTCTCGGCGGTGCCCGCGATCACCGCGATCACACCGAACAGTGGTTCGACCTTCGGAGGCACCGAGATCACGATCTCCGGGCAGGGGTTCACCGGCGCTGCCTGTCCCGGGTCGGTGAAGTTTGGGGCGGTCCAGGCTGCAGCATGTACGGTGGTCAACGACACGACGATAACGACGAAAGCGCCGCCCAACGTGGCGGGCCCGACCGTCGTGGTGGTGCAAACGATCAACGGGACGAGCGAAATTACGCCGAACTACACCTACGTGAGCCCGAACGGCCCTGGCGGCGGCACCGCGCCGCCTGCTCCCGGCCCGGGCGGAACCACGACGTACACGCTGGCGGCTCGGTGGACACTGCTCACCTGGACCGGACTCGACGGAGCTTCTGTCTCCGACGCGGTTCGCGGAACGGGTGTTGTTGGGGGAGCCGATCTCTCGGGGCGGATCTCCGCCTTCTACCTGTGGATCGCGGAAACAAGCTCATACGAGGCGTACTTCACGGGAGCAGAGGCAATTCCTGGCGCCAATGACTTCGCAACGCTGAAGCAAGGGGCGGTTTATTGGGTGGCAATCCTGGGAACGGGCCAGGTTCCGTGGGTGGTCAATTCGCCCTAGCCGACGAAATTTACGTAAAGGCGAGGCATGTTGCCTTGCGATGATGGGCCGCGAACATGGCCCGGCACCACTGGCCCCGCTATCCTCGTGATTAGATGAAGGCTGGCAGCGAAGAACGAGAAGGGAACGCCCGTTGAAGTTCGGGACACTCCAGGTGTTTCCCCGCCAGGGCCTGCTTCAGGAGCACGGCCTCGAACTCGCTTCGTCCGTCGTTGGGCGTGGTGAAGGCGCCAACATCCTCATCGATGACTTCTCGATTTCGCGGCGTCACGCGCGGCTGACCATCGATTCCGGCCGGCTGCTGATCGAAGACCTTGGCAGCGTGGGCGGCACCTTCGTGGACGGCGAGCGGCTCGAACCGGGCGTTCGGCACCTGGTCGATGACAAGGCGGTTCTCAAATTCGGTGAGATCGAGGCGCATTTCCTGCCCGTTGCCGAAGCTGAAACACCTGGCACCGCGGCGGGCAACGCTGCGACCACACAGGACGTTACGACCGTCGGTGGCCTGAGTGCCGCGCTCGTCTCCCCTGCGCTGCCGATCGAACCGGGCAAAGTTGCCGCTGCGACGCTCGTGATCACAAACCGGGGCCGGCTCGTCGACAACGTCCGGGTCGAGATCCCCGAGTTACCGGCCGACTGGGTGACCATCGAAACGCCCGCATTCGCCATCCTTCCGGGCGGGCGCTCCGAGGTGAAGGTCAACCTCCATCCGCCGCGCCGGCACGAATCGCTCGCGGGCGAGTACACGTTCGGGGTGTTCGTCCGGTCGCAGGAGTACGACGAGGGCACTGAGGTACAGGGCCGCTTTGAAATCCTCCCGTACGAATCAGCGACGCTCGAACTCGAGGCGATCAGAAGCAAGAAGAGGTTCCGCCTCTTCGCCGAGAACCACGGCAACGACGTCGCCCGCTATGCACTCGCCGGCAAGGACGAAGAGCAGGCCTTCCGCTACGAGTTCGAAACCCCGGTGGTGGAACTCAAGCCGGGCGAACGGCGGATGGTTCCACTGGTGATCCGGCACAAGCGCGAACTCTTCGGGCCGGCGAAACAGCCCCAGTTCCAGGTGATCGGAACGTCGCCCGAGGGTGTGGAAATAGCGACCCGTGGGCAGCTGGCGATAAAGCCACCGCTGCAGAAGTTCCGCATGCCGGTCATGTTCGGGCTGGTCGCGATGGTGCTGGCGGTGGTCGCGATCGGGGTGCTCATCATCACCGATGGCAGCGGCACGAAAACCGCAAGCGCCGAAGACCCGTTCGCTGGCGTACACCTTTGCGACGATTCGAAATCAAAGGACGACCAGGCGAAGAAGAACGAAGAGGCCGCGAATGAGACGCCGCCCGAGAACGCCAGCATCGCAGGCACGTACGATGGCGGCAAAGCCATCTTCGGGCAGACGGACAGCAACGGCGCCCCGTTCTTCGCTCAGAACGACCCCCGCTGGGGTGGCCAGGAATACGCACGGTCGCTTGAGTTGCCGAATGGCAAGGACTGGTGTGGTTCGACCATCGAGCAGTGCGGCTGTGCGATGACGTCCGTCTCGGTGATGCTCGCCCTTTACGACCTCGTGAAGATGCCGGATGGGGAGCCGTTAAATCCGAAGACGCTCAACGACTGGTTCAATGGAGACGCAACGAAGACCGATCGCGGATTCGTGAGCCGCGGCTACATCTACGGCGATGTGATCTGGACGGCGGCCAATGAGCTCTCCGGTGAGATAGCGAAGACAAACCCGAACGCGACAACCGTCCGGTTCGCCGGGACTGGCGACGGTTCGGAAGACGACATTCGCGGTCAGCTCACTGCCGGGCACCCGGTCGTCGTTGAAGTTCCCGGCCACTGGATCGCGGCGGTGGGAATCGATGCCGATACGAACCAGATCCTGATCAACGATCCGTTCTACCGCGACCGCAAGACACTCGACGCCTACAAGGGAAAGGTCCGCAGTTCGGTCCACTACGAGCCCAGCAAGGACCTGAGTTCGGTGGTGATCACGGCGCCCGCCGACGTGAAGTTCCGCGTGACCGACAAATCGGGCCGGGTCGTCAACACGGGCGATGGGACGATCGAACAGCCTGCTGACGTCATCAACCAGATCCCGGGGGCCTCGGTTTCGAGCCGTGCCGCCTGGCGCGACCCTACCTGCATCGAGAAGGCGCCGCCAACCGGCGCGGGTACAAACCAGGTGGTTTTGCCCGGTTCCGCCGATGATTATGTCATCGAAATTCTCGGGACGGGCGGCGAACCGGGGAGTGTGGCCATCCACACCTACGGCAAGGATGGCGAGGCTTCGATTTCAACCATCGAAGGCGGCGAAGGCACTAAGGCCGACGTTGCCTACGACCCAAATGCCGACAAGCCGGTGATTAAAGTCAGCACGAACGGCACGCCGCAGGCGACGATGACGCCTACCACGAACGCCGGTGGCGGAGCCGGTGGGGATGACGAGACGCCAACACCGCAACCTACCGTCCCAACACCTTCGGCCACAGCCACACCGTTCGTGGAACAGCGCACAGCGATGACGCTTCCCGCTGAGCCGGGACAGACGCGGGTCGAGGTTGCCACGAACTCCGGCTTCGAACTGGGCGATCCGATCCGGTTTGCGCCGGGCCTGCCGAACGAGGAAGACAACGTCATCGTGGGTTTCGGATCGTTCATCCTGGCGACGCCGCTGAAGTTCGCGCACAGCCCGGGCGAGCCTATTCAGAGGCTGCCGCGGCCACCCGGCCAGGGTCCGGGGCTGCCTCCCGGGATTACTCCGCCGCCGAGCACTGGTCCGATCGAACCGCCGAAAGAAGTGGCGATGGCCTGTAGCACCATCTACCAGGGTTCGCCGAAGCTGGCGACGCTCATCTGCGACCTGCAGGTAGACGGTGACTACACCTCGACGCGCTGGACGATTAACGGGAAAGTCGTGTCCGAGTTCACTGGCTCGCCTTCGCTCATCATGACGTTCCCCGGCGACACCCCGGCGAACGTCTCTGCGACGGTCTGCAACGTCACGCTCTGCCGGTCGACGACGAAGAGTTCGCCGGTGGAATTCCCGGCGAACCTTGGTGGCGGCACGCAGTTTGCGCCGACGGGTGGCGGCTCCGGTGCTGCGCCAAGCCCGACGCCTCCCGCAGGGACAGTGACGGTGACCTGCGGAACATCGTTCGACCAGAACGTGAAGCCGGCAGTGGCGAACATCACCTGCCAGGCGAACTTCGCAGGGGATTTCACCAGCGTTTCGTGGTCTGCGCCGGGCGGATCGCCATCGAGTGCCAGCGGCCCGAAAAAGACGTTCGAAACGAAACTGGTGAACGAACTCGGCTCGCCGACCACGGTGAAGATCACGGCGACGGTCTGCAACTTCGGGACCTGCCGAACGTCGAAACCGCAGACGGTGGGCGTGGGCCAGACGCGAACGACTATCGACACGGATCCGCAGGGCGGCGTCCCTCTCAAGCACAGCGTGACACTGTTGGCAGTTGTGACGGGGTTAAACGGCATCGTTCCACAGGGCGGTAACGTCCAGTTCGTTGCGATTTCCGGAGACGATGAGTTCGCGATCAGTCCGAGCGCCGGCTTGTTCACTGTCGGCAGCTTGTCAATCGCACAGGTTTCCGTCCAAACCGCAGCGGTTTCGGGACTGGACACGGTAGGCCCCCACCAAATTCGGGCGGTGTACTCTGGAGGGGTCAACGCTTTCGGAAGTAATAGCCCGGTTCGGGACTTAGACATCCTCGAGCCGATCCGCGACGACTGTAACTCAGTAGATGAAGACGCGGGCACGCCAGAAACGGACGACTCGTGCGATATCGCCGTGCCTAAAACGATTGGGGCTGGGACAAGGGTTAACTCGCTTTCGATAACTGGCGGCGTCCCGGATGGCGCCACCAACGCAGTTATCGCCACCCCGGGCGAAGATTTGACGGTCTCAGGAACAGTGGGGCGGACGGAGTATTGCCCCGGGTGCATTCGGCAGCTTTACCTCGGGATCGCCGGTTACGACCCTCAGCCTCAGTCGCTTTCGAGCCGCCCCGCGCTGCGCGACGGCCCAAAGTGCCTGACCACGGGCGCCATGCCGCTGGCTCCTGCGGGAGTCAACTACTCGACCACCTTCAAGGCGCCAATGGAACCAGGCATTTACTACCTGCGTGCCAGCACGACACTGGACTACTTCTGTGTTGGGCCGCCCATGGGCCCGCCAGACAGTTCCGTCGGGCGAATTGTCGTCAGTAAAGACGTGATCACGACCATCGACATGCATGCCACTGACGCCGACACCAACCCGTGGAACGATGACCTCGCGATCTCACCTCTCGCGGTAACGGCGAATGCCGGGGACCGCATCCTCCTTCGTGCGAAGGTTCCGCCGGGGGCAACCGGGCGGGTTCGATTTTATTGGCTCGGGGCGACAATCCTGGGCCCGGTCTGTCCACCATCTGAGACCGTTCCTGAAGGAGACAATGAGGGATTCAAGTGCACTCCCGGTGAAGCGCGAATCTTGTCACCAGTGATCGACGATTCAGCCACATCGATCAACGTGGCTGCACGATATATCGACCCTAGCCCGCTTCGCCTAAACGACCCTCAAAACGGCACTGGTAAGGCCTATCCACTCTACGAAGCGCCTTGCTTGCCCACCACGGATCCATGCTCGAACCCAGTAATGCCGCTGAAGGTGAAGGTCAGCGCGGCCGTGGTGATTACGGCCTCGCCCGGCCTGCCGGGGACGCCGGTCCAAATGGGGCAACCGTTCACGCTGACGGCGACGGTCACTTCGGCGAACACCAGCCTCGGACTGTTCGGAACTGGTGGGACAGTCCAGTTCTGGTCTGGCACAACCAAACTCGGAGATATTCAGCCCGTTGGCGCTGACGGTATTGCGACGCTCCAGTGGTGGACGGGCCGCGAGCCAACAAGCTGTCCGGTCGCACAACCCGGTGCCTGCGGGGGCAGCCCGTTCCTCTCGCAGGACGACGTCTACAGTTATCCAAACCTCTACCAGGCAGTTCATGCCGAATTCCTCGGGAATTCTGACCTAAAAGCTCAATTGTCATCGAACCTGGACATCGATATCGCTCCGGCACCATCAGAAACCGCTGTGGTACTTAGCGTTCCGGGCACATCGTCGCCGATCGGCGACTCC
>JBATAT010000288.1:0-4444 GCA_049662005.1 Tepidiformaceae bacterium | reverse complement strand
CGCGATAAGCGATTGGCGCACCTCCTCGGAGTTCTCCAGTGTTTTCGCGAGCGCGTTCAACCCGGCGATGTCCTCGGGCGATACCGCCGGCCGTGGTTCGCTTACGCCTCCCGCTGCGGGCTCGGCGTTGGTGATGGTCAGGAAGCGAAGCCGTTCGGCCTCCCAGCCAGTGATCGCGCCTGCGGCCACGTTGCCTGCGACGCCCGGGCGCTTCGCTGTAACGGCCGCTTCGATTGAGCCAGCGGGCGGCGCCGTGACCGTTGTGTCGATTGTGAACGGAATGAAATCCGGAGCGCCGAAGACGACGGTTCCCGCTGCGACGACCACGGCGGTCTGGGTGCTGTTGCTGATCACCACTTTTGCGGTTGCCGGCACCGTTCCGACCATCGTCGACCCGGTGGTCTTCGCAACGAGGCTGAATTTCTCGGTCGCCGCGACCCGGCTGGCGGGGACCTCGAGAGTCTCGAGATTAACGTCACCGCGTGATTCAGAGGCCGAAATGGTGATGACATCCGTGACCGTTTCGGTCGGTGGGTAGGCGGTGATCGTCGCGGAAGGGCCCATCGCGAAAATGAGGTAGACGGCGGCCAACGCGACCCCCGCGATAATGGCAACCTGGACATAGCGGCCGATGCTGGGCGCAGAGAGGCTGAGGCGGCCAACCTGGACGACGTGGCGCCCGCCCGCGTCCCAGCGAATGCCCTGGGGCTTGCGTGCGACGGGGACATTTAGTTCACGGGCTCGCGAACTGAGTGCTCCCGAGCGCGTTGCGATGGCGATGACCTTGCCAGCTTCTTCGGCATGATGGATGAGGCGGCGCATGCCGAGTTCGGTGCTGAGTTGGCGGTTTCCGCCGGGGGCATGAAGGACGACAGCCCAGGTAGGGGCGCCATCGATCCGGCCACAGACGGCGGCGACGTCCTCCGAGCGGTCGATGAGCACGACACTGGCGATGTCGCCACGGGACGCGACATCTTCTCCGCCGATTACGGGTGCGGGTTCCTCCATCGCCACTCCCCCTCGCGCTAACCGGGTGCTACCCGGAGAGCGTCTCCATTGCTCGTTTGCGGCCCTCGGCGAGTGCGGCATCGATGAGCGATGCATCCTTCGCGCCCGCCTGGGCAATGTCCGGACGGCCGCCGCCGCCGCCGCCGGCGACCTTCGCGATTTCGCGAATGAGGTTGCCGGCGTGGACACCTTTTTCGACCAAGTCAGGCGTCGCCGCGGCGAGGAAGGCCGGGCGCCCGTCGATGTTCGCGCCAAGGATGATCAACGACGGCTTGAGCTTGTTGCGAACGCGGTCGGCGATATCGCGCAGGACGTCCTGAGACGATGCATCGGCCCGAGCCACGATGAGGAACGTATCGCCGACCTTTTGGGCGCCTTCGATAAGCCCCTCGCTCATCGAGGCACCCTGGAGGCGTTGCAGCTCATCGCCTTGCTTCCGCAGCCGTTCGAGTTCGGACTGCATTGCGTCGAGGCGCTCTTCGATTTCGGCGGGCCCAGTGCCGAGCTTGTCGGCGATGCGGAGGAGGCGTTCCTGCTGCTCGATGAGGTGGGTTTCGGCGGCACGGCCGGTGAGCGCTTCGATGCGGCGGGTGCCGGCCGCGACGGCCGATTCGCGAAGGATGTGCACATAGCCGATTTCGCCAGTGTGGTGAACGTGGGTGCCGCCGCAGAGTTCGGCGCTGAAAGTGCCGTCGAGGTCCTTGATTTCGACAACCCGCACTTCGGCGCCGTACTTGTCACCGAAGAATGCGAGTGCGCCGCCTTCGACGGCCTGGCGGTAACCGGTGGTGCGCCACGCGACATCGAGGTCGTGGCGTACCTTTTCGTTCGCGAGCTGTTGCACATCGCCGAGGATTCCGCGGGGCGTCTGTTCGAGGTGCGTGAAGTCGAATCGGAGGCGATCGGGGGTTACCAGCGAGCCTTGCTGACGGACATGCGAACCAAGGATCTGGCGCAGGGCGGCGTGCAGCAGGTGCGTACCCGTGTGGTTCCGCGCGGAACCCTGCCGCTTCGCGATATCGACCGTTGCCTGCGCTGTTTCAGCCATTCGAATGGCACCTTCTGCGACGCGGCCACGATGGATGATGGCTCCGCCGCTTGCCTGCGTGTCTTCCACAGTGAAAACGCCGGAGAGGGTCCGAATGTTCCCTTTGTCGCCAACCTGGCCGCCACCCTCCGGGTAAAACGGCGTTGTCGTGAGCACCACTTCACAGGTGTCGCCCTGGGTGGCCATGTCGATAACGGCGCCGTCCTTGAGGATCGCGACGATGCCGGCATCGCCTTCGATATGGCTGTAGCCGATGAAGCTCGAGTGATCGTCGCCGAGCGACTGGAGAGCAGGGGAGATTTCGCCCTTGAGGAATTTCCCCTGCTGGCGGGCACGCGTGCGCTGTGCTTCGAGCGCAACCTGGAATCCGGCGTCATCGAGGCCGAAGCCCTCGCCAGCGGCAATTTCGCGGGTGAGTTCAAGCGGCAGCCCGAAGGTGTCGTAGAGCGTGAAGGCTTCTTCGCCGGGAACAGTGGTGGCGCCGGCGTCGCGGAGGCGGTCGAGGATCGCTTCGAGCCGAGACTGACCGCTCGCGAGGGTGCGCACAAAGCGCTCTTCCTCGGCATCGAGAGCCTGTTCGATAAATTTTCGAGCCTCGGCGATGTGGGCGTAGTAGCCGCCCATCTTCTCGATTGCGGCGGCGCCGACGCGGGCCGTAAACAACGAGGTAACCCCGGCCCGGCGAGCGAGATAGATGGCGCGCCGGATCACCCGCCTCAAAACGTAGCCGCGGCCCTCGTTGCTCGGGACAACCCCGTCGGCGATGAGCAGGACGGCGGCGCGACAGTGCTCGGACATCGCCCGAATCACGTACTGGAGTTCGGCTGGAGCTGTTGCGTAGGTCTCTTCGAAGACACTCGCTGCGCGTTCGAGAATGGGCTCGAAGATATCGGTTTCGAAGACCGAATCAACGCCCTGGATGACCATCGCGACCCGCTCGAGGCCGCTTCCGGTATCGATGTTCTGCGACGGCAGTGGTTCCCGGTGCCCATCGGGATGCTGATAGAGTTCCATGAAGACGAGGTTCCAGATTTCGAGGAACCGATCGTCGTAGCCGACGCCCTGGCCGGTCGCCGCCATCGCCTCAAGGCTCAGGTTCGGATCGACCGGACCGAGCTCGGGATGGAGGTCGTAGTAGATCTCACTATCCGGGCCACACGGGCCACTGGCACCGGGGGTGCCATTGGGGAAGCTGAACCAGTAGTTCAAGTCCTCATCGCGCCGGTGAATGCGGTGTTCGGGGACGCCTACCTCGCGCCAGTAGAGGTGGGTGTCGTCGTCATCGAGGTAGACGGTGATGTGGAGCCGCTCCGGATCGAGCTTGTAGACCGTGGTCATCAACTCCCACGCGTACTGCACCGCTTCGCGTTTAAAATAGTCGCCGAAGCTGAAGTTCCCCATCATTTCGAAGGCGGTCAGGTGGCTTATGTCACCGACTTCTTCGATATCGGTGGTGCGAAAGCATCGCTGGACGGTGACTGCCCTCGGCCCCGGAGCTGGTTGCTCGCCCATGAAGATGGGCTTGAACTGCTGCATGCCGGCGCTCGTGAACATCGACGTCGGATCGCCGATCGGCACGAGCGGCCAGGATGGAAGCAACTGGTGGCCCTTCTCGCGGAAAAACGAGATGTAGGCCTCGCGAATTTCGTCGGCAGTACGTGGATGTTCGGTCATAGGTCTGGCAGCATCCTATGTGCGCCCCGGTTCCACTGTCGATACAAAATCTGTTGCGAACGCTGTTGGAAACGGCGGTGAATGAACATCGCGCGGGAAATTTTCTCTTGACAGGCCATTTCGGCCGCCTCACGATGGCCGTGGACGTGTGATTCACGTCCCCTATGCGCACTGCTTCAGAGCCTCCCAGTACCGATTCTTCCGCTTTTCCTGGCCTCGGATTGCCGCGGCCGCGAGTCCTGCCGTCATGAGCGAGAGGCTGGGCGTTATTGTGCTTGCGGCCGGCATGGGTACGCGCATGAAGTCGCGGCTCCACAAAGTACTCCACCCGATTTGCGGCGTCGCGATGGGCGAGCACGTCATCGAGGCGGCTCGAAGCCTGGAACCGCACGTCATTGCGGTCGTGGTTGGACATCAGCACGAGGATGTTCGCGCTGCCTTCTCCGCTCCCGATGTCACGTTCGTCCACCAAACCGAGCTGAATGGCACCGGAGATGCCGTCCTGCGTTGCCGCGAAGCACTGGCCGATTGTGACGAAGTGATGGTCCTGAACGGCGACTGTCCGCTGATTACCCCTGTACTCCTCGGTGAATTGCGAACAGCGCGGCTGCTCCGGCCGCTCGCATTTGCGACGGCGTTCGTGGAAGAGCCCGGCGGCCTCGGTCGCGTCCTCCGTAACGGCAACGGCGACCCCTGCGAAATCGTGGAAGCGGC
>JBATAT010000287.1:0-6795 GCA_049662005.1 Tepidiformaceae bacterium | reverse complement strand
GACGATGTCATCGATCCGCGCCAGACCCGCGCCAAGATCGTTCGGGCACTGGAGATGCTGGAGAACAAGGCAGACCGCAACCCGCCGAAGAAGCACGGCAATATCCCGCTGTAGGGATGTTGCGCTTCCGGTGATGGTATTCTTAGCGCGTGACGAAGCTGATCATTGAGGCTCTCGCGAAGATTTCTGAACTCGACGACGTCGAGCAAGATCGCCTTGCGCAGATGATCCTGGACGATATCGAATCTGAGCAGAACTGGGCCACGCTGTTCAACGGGAGTCAAGACGCGCTGGCGAACCTGGCCGCCGAAGCCAGGGCTGAATTCGAAGCTGGCCTAACTGACGAACTGCCTCTCGACACGTTGTGAGAAGCCACCGCTCGCGGAGATTTCGCGAGACTTATGCACGGTTGCCCGAGTCCATTCGGCAGGATGCCGTGCGAGCGTTTTATCTTTTTGTGCGGGATCCCTTCCACCCAGGCCTTCAGTTCAAGATGATCAACCCGCAGAGCGGAGTTTGGTCTGTTCGAATTGGCAGGTCACATCGCGCGCTGGCGTGGAGACAGGGCGAGGATCTCGTCTGGTTTTGGATTGGGACGCATGCTGACTATGACCAGCTCCTCAGGCGAATCTGATTTTGGGTACATCCCGGCTGGCCACGGTTTCATAGATGACAAGATGAACAAGGCAGACCGCAACCCGCCGAAAAAGCACGGCAACATCCCGCTCTGACGGCGAACGCGAAACGAAGAACGGCCAGCGCAATTGCGCTGGCCGTTCTGTTTGTCCTGGGAGCCCGGTTAGTCCGCGACGAGCACGAGTGTGCCGGTGGTTGAAAGGCTGCCGCCGGTGCCGTTGACGACACAGGAGCGAGCGCTGGTCTGCTTGCCGGGCAGGCCACTGTAGCCATCATCTTCGGCCGTGCCAGAGAGCTGGCGATAGGCTTCGACGAGGAGCTGCATGCCGTACATGCCCGAGTGGTTGAACGAGAGGCCGCCGCCGTTCGTGTTAATTGGCAGCCGGCCCCCGGGAGCGGCGTGGCCATCCTTCCAGAGCGTGAAGCCTTCGCCGCGGGGCGCGAGGCCGAGCATTTCGGCCGTGATCCCGGCGGTTACCGTGAAGGAGTCGTAGATCATGGCCATTTCCATGTCTTCGGGTCCCATTCCTGCCATCTTGTAGGCAGCCGCTGCGGATGCAGCAGCCGACGTGGCAGTGAAGTCTTCCATTTCGAGCATGTTCGAGTGGCTCATGTTCTCGCCCGCGCCCGCGATCCAGATAGGCTTCGTCTTGAGGCTCTTCGCAATCTCGGGGCTGGTGATGAGAATCGCTCCGCCGTAGTCGGTGACGAGGCAGCAATGCAGCAACGTCAACGGCCACGAAACGATTCGTGCGTTGTTCACATCTTCGACCGTGATTGGTCCGCCGGCGGGGTTGGTTTCCTTCGAGAACATGACGGCTCGTGGATTCAGCGTGGCCCACTGGCGCGTGACCACGGCAATGTGGGCGAAGTCTTCTGGCGTCGTCCCGTAGCGGTGGTTATGGCGAGTCAACGCATGCGAATAGTTCGACGGTGCGCCGGAAACGCCGTATGGGTTGCTGAACTGGCTACCGGCATCCCACGGGTCTCCGCCGCGGGCACGACCGGTGCCGCGGCCCTTGGTTGCGCGGGCCGACCAGCCGTTTTCGCCGTGTGTGACAAGGGCGACATTGACGATCCCGGCATGAATCGCAGCGAGAGCATGGTGGACGTGCATTTCGAACGAGCAGCCACCGACGGAGGTGGTGTCGATGTATGCCGGATGGAGGCCGAGGTGTTCGGCGATCTGTGACGACCAGCCGGCGGTGAAGATGCCGTCGATGGCGCTGATCGGTATTCCGGTTTGTTTGGAAACGTTCTTGATTGCTGACATGTGCAGCTGGAGGGCCGTTTTCGGCTCAGCGGGGTAGCCGATCCAATCGGCTTCAGCGGCGCCAACGATAGCAGCCGCGCGTGAAAGTTCTCCTGGCATTGTTCGCGTTCCTCGCTAAACCACGCGCCAGAAGGGGATGTGAACATCCTCGCTGGCGGTTTCGAATTCGAGCTTGACCGGGGCGCCGATCTTGATGGTCTCGGGCTTCGTTGCATCGACGCCACGAAGGACGGTGAACATGCGATCGCCTTCGGCGAGGTCGATGTACGCGGTGACGAAGGGGGTCTCATCGGCCCAGCCGCCGAACGCACGGTGCTGGACCGCGAATGTGTGGATGTAGCCGTCGCCGGAACCATCGACCCACTCAATATTGGTTGAGTGGCAATGTGGGCAGATCCAGCGCGGGGCCCAGTGGACGCGGTTGCAGTCGGTGCAGCGGGGCAGAACGAACTTGTCCTGTTTGGCGGCATCCCAGAAGGGTTGGGTGAGCGGGTCACCCGTCTCGGGTATGGGCTTGGTATAGGGCATCGCGGATAGCAATCCTTCGGCACGAAGTGCTCCCGCAGCAGACAAACCCGGCGCGGCAGCACGAGTGCAGGTTATGGTGGGGGGAACGCTACGGAGAAGGCCGAAATAGGTCAAGGATCATCCGCGGTCGACCCGAGATTGACAGACGGCCGCTCCGCTACGTACGCGTCCGCTTGATCTCCCAAAATGTGTCGCGAACCTCAGGGATGGCGGTTGCGAGTGATTGATCAAGCCGCTCGAGGAGAGACTCGGCTTCGGCGAGGCTTAGATCATTGGCTATCTGGAGTTCCCCGGTGAGGAGGACGCTCGAGGAGCCGACCTGCATCGTGAGCATGCGTGGTACGCCCTCAATCTCGGGGAAGGTGGCCAGGACCTGGCGGATGGCATCGAGCGTTTCTTCGCTTGCCGATGCGCCAAGCAAGAGGTGCCGCGCCTGGGCGCCGAGGATGAGCGCGACCGCTGTCAGAATGACACCGATGATCAACGAGGCGACGCCATCCCAATGTTCGTTCCCGGTGAGTTCCGAAAGGGCGAGACCGAGAGCGGCGAAGGTGAGTCCGAGGAGCGCCGCGCTGTCCTCCCAGAACACCGTCTTTACGGCGAGATCGGGCGAACGCCGGAGGTAGCGGACAAAACTGGAGCCCTTACGGCGGGCACCCTGGGCAATGCCACGCACCGCGACCGCGAAGGAGATCGATTCGAATACGAACGCCATACCGAGAACACCGAAGGCGATTGCGAGGTCAGACGAGGAGCGCTCGTGGGTATCGTTCTGGAGCATCGTCCGGGTGCCTTCGAAGAACGAAAATGCGGCGCCCGCCACAAAGATGAAGATCGCGGCGAGGAACGCCCAGAAGAACGCTTCCTTCCCGTGGCCGTAGGGGTGTGCCGCATCCGGGCCTGAATCAGAGAGTTCGATCCCGACGAGGAGGAAGACCTGGTTTACGGTGTCGGCGAGCGAGTGGCCGGCCTCAGCGAGGATGCCGGCGCTGCCGGTGATTACGCCGGCGATGAGCTTTCCGATCGCAATTGCGAAGTTCGCACCCATCGCAGCTAGGACGGATGTCTTGCTTTCCTCGGCCATTCCTCCAGCATGAGGGCCGGGGCACGGAGGGAAAAGTTCGGCAGCAGGGCGACATATCGCGGGGACGTCGGTTCAGATGGGGCTATCGCTAGAGCACGTGATCAATTCTTTGTGCCACAATGGATGTCCGCGCACCCCCGCGAGTTCATGACCCCGGCTGGACGAAGCAATGGCAATCCAGGTAACACTCCTTTCGCACTCCGAAGA
Source organism: Tepidiformaceae bacterium (assembly GCA_049662005.1). Lineage (GTDB taxonomy): Bacteria > Chloroflexota > Dehalococcoidia > Tepidiformales > Tepidiformaceae > Amarobacter. Next base: position 3,067 of record JBATAT010000287.1, on the reverse strand, counting down.
CCCGCTGCGGTCGCTCTACATGGCCTACCGCACCTGCTACAGCCAACTGACACCGCAGCAAGTGGCCAAACGGATCGAGAATGACCGCATTACGCGGGCGGAGATGACGACGTTCATCGAAGAACGCTTGAAGACGGGCCATGCCAGTCCCCTCGAGCAGGTGAGCTACGAATTCGGAATCTCGGGCGTTTCGCGCGCATTCAGCCATCAGTTCGTTCGCCATCGAGTGGGGATTTCGTTCGAACAACAGAGCCAGCGGTACGTGACGTACAAGGAAGGCGAATTCCCCTATACGGTGCCTGAGACCGTCCGCAAGGCCGGCATGCAGGACAAAATGGATTCGTTGTTCGACCAGGTGGGCGAGTTGTACGAAGAGATGGTGGCCGCGGGTGTACCGGCCGAGGATGCTCGCTTCCTGCTCCCCAACGCGACCAACACGAACTTCAAGATCATGGTGAACTTCCAGAGCCTGCTTCATATCTGCGACCTTCGGCTCTGCACGCGGGCGCAATGGGAATTCCGGAAGGTCGCCGCGTTGATGCGCGCGGAAGTGATGAAGGCGACGCCCGAACTTGGGAAATACCTGCAGCCGAAGTGCGGAGAGCACCGGCTCGGTTACTGTGATGAATCGGAGAAGGATTGGGCAGCCTGCCCGATCGGCCGCATCCGGCCGCACAAGGAAGTCCTCTTCCGGATCTATGACTCGTACCGGAAAGGCGAGATGCAGCCGCTTCGCCCCCAGGATTGGGACGTCATCGAAGAGAAAGAGCCCGTGGTATCAGAAGACTGATGCCCCGGCCCGTACTGCCCCTTGGAACGAAGGCCCCGTGGATTCTCGCAGGGATCGCCCTGTTCCTCGCCGCTTCCGGGTTCCTGACCGGTAATCGCGACATGATGATCGTCGGCGGTGTTGCGGCCACTCTCTGGGTGCTGGCGTTCCCGTTGTCACGCCTCCTGATCGGTCGCGACACACCTGAGCAAGAGGTTGAGCATCACGGGGCCAGTGACGATAGCGACGGGTAGGCCTCCGATTCCGGGGTGGTAGCCACCAAACTGATCTGCGCTCGTCGAGGGGGGATGCCGAACGTAGAACCATGAGGATCCGTCGCGTCGCCCTGGTCGCCCTTTTCGCAATGCTCGTGGTGCCATTCGCCCGCGACTTCACACCAGCTGCGCAGGCGGCGGATTCCGTCCCCTATGCCGTTGCATCCGAAACGTACTACACCGTGGATGCGGCAAATGGCCGGATCTCGGTAAGGGTTCATGGCGAGTACCAGAACCTGCAGGCCAAAGACCTGGCCGAACTCCCGGTCTACGTGATGCCCGGGGCCGAAAACGTTGTGGTGAAAACGGGCGATTCGACGCTCGAATCGACGCTGACTGCGGGCGACGAAGCGACGGCGATGGCCGGCTTCGCCCTGGCCAAACTCCCTGCCCCGTTGAAACAGAAGACGCGAATCGAACTGGATGCGACGTACGACATCGCCCCGCGGACGGGCGGCGCGGTTATGACCCTGGAACCCGGGCTGATTGAGACGCCGTTCATCGGCCAGGGACCTGGATCGTTCGTCCTCGTGGACGTCCCGAAGGACGGCGACAACTACTTCGACCCCGGCTGCCTCATCGCGGCAAGCCAGCCGAGCGACGTGAAGGATGCCGGGCGGGTGCGCTGGGTCTGTGGTGAGGTCCTCGTCATTGCCGTAAATGGCGACGACCCGGACATCCTGAAGCGCTGCGCGGCGATGGATGACAAGTGCCGGCAGCGGACCGACATCCGCGTCTTTTCGGCCTACATGCAGTCGATCACCGACCCATCGAAATCCGGAAAGCTCGAAGCTGACGTTGCGATGCCCGATGGGCGAACGGTGCACCTGGCCCTGAAGTACTTCAAACGCGACCAGGCCTGGGCAGACAAGGAATGGCCGATCGCCCAGAAGGCGTTCCCGATGCTGGAGACGCTATTTGGCTTCCCATATCCGGCGAAGTCGGTAGTAATGCGGCAGTCGCACCACATCGAGAACGCCGGGTTCGGCGGCCTCGCCCTGGACCAGGAAGTGCTGCTGACGACGAACAGCGGCTTCGATGAGGAAGTAACCGTTCACGAACTGGCGCACATGTGGGCCAGCTTCAACCTGGAGACCAAGTGGCTCTGGGAGGGCCTGGCCGAATACGGCATGCGTTCACTGGCCGCCGAACTGGGGATAACGCCGCTCGACCGCGGGTGGAAGGCCATGCCGTACACGGACCCGCTCTCGACCTGGTACAACGGCTCTTCCGTCACCAACCCCGACTACTGGTACGGCAAGGCGGGCGCGTTCTTCCTTGAGTACGAAGCTGCAATCGGTGGCCGCGCGAACATGACCACCGTGCTCGGCCGGATGGACGATGAACCGGGGCTGCTGCCACTGGACGCCGGCTGGTTCATGGACCAGGGCGAATGGGTGAGCGGCAAGAACCTGGACGGCCTGTTCAGTGAGTGGGTGTTCAACCCGGTGAGCTCGAAGGGCTTGCTGGCGGATCGTAGGACAGCGCACGATTCGGTGAAGGCGCTGCAGGAGCGGGCGGCAGGGATGGGACTCCTGGGGATGCCATCCGATATCTACGACAACTTGCTTGCCTGGGCGTTCGACCCGATCGCCGGGCAGGTGGACAGGGCGAACAAAGTCCTCGATTCCTACGCCGATGTGATTGCGAAGAGCGAGGCGGCCGGACTCGGAAAGCCGGAAGGCGTTGGGAAATCCTGGGGCAACAAGAAGATCTCGGAAACGCTGGTCGTTGTGGAAGAACAGCGCCAGGCGATGCTCGCCATTCTTTCGGCGAACGAGCAACTGGTGGATGCCGCCCCGGATTCGATGGCAGCACGAAAGTTGGCCGAAGCGCGCGGCCTCTACGGAGCAGGCGACTACTCAGGGGCGAAAGCTGCCGCCAGCAACGGCGTTACCTCGGCTTTCAACGAAGTAGCTGCGGTGAAAATGATCGAGATCGCGAAGCAGAAGCAGAGCACGTTCAGCGCGGGGTTCTTCGGCCGGTTCGGGTTGATGTTCAGCGACCCCGCAGGGGACCTGCG
>JBATAT010000286.1:0-4781 GCA_049662005.1 Tepidiformaceae bacterium | reverse complement strand
GATTTATCCCTTGAGAACGCTCGCCAACCGGCCCGAAAGGTCGCCTCGCTCGCCTACCACGATTCGTTCCAGGCCGAGCCACCGCGCCATCAGCTTGACCTCTTTCGCCAGCGCCGAGCCGGTTTTCGCTGCTGGCGCACCCGGCTCGAGGTGCGCGGCCTGAACCAAGAGGGTCGATTCCGCCCGGTTCGCCTTCAGGTCCACTCGCGCAACCAGGCGACCGTCGTGCATGAACGGCAGCACGTAGTAGCCGTGCACTCGCTTTGCAGCGGGGGTGTAGATTTCGATGCGGTAGAAGAAGTCGAAGATCCGCTCGGTTCGCGCCCGGTCCCAGATGAGATTGTCGAACGGATTCAGAATCGCACTTGGGCGGACGTCCGGCGCGTCTTCGATTCTGGCGTCCAGGTAGCCCGCCTCTTTCCAACCTTCGACTTCGACCGCCCGCGCTTCACCACAGTCCACGAGTTCCGCGATCCTTGGCGAGACGTCCCCCACCTTCAGCCGGTAATAATCCGCGAGGTCCTTCTTCGTTGCCACACCCATCGCCCGCAGCGAATTCCGCACCATCTGCCGCTGCGCTTCCTCTTTCGATAGCGCAGACGCGAACGTCTCCGCCGGAAATACCCGCTCCGCAATTTCGTACACCCGTGCGAAGTTCCGCCGCTCCTTCACTGCGAGCCGCCCAAACGCGAACTGGTACTCGAGCCCAACCTTTGCGTCGCTCCAGCCCCACCAGCCCTTCGTGCCGCTGTCGCCTTCGCCCTCCATCTCCCCGGTCACAATAGGGCCGCTCGTTCGCACCCGGTCGAGGATGGTTTCGAAGTACGCGAGGCGTTCCTCACTCACGCTGCGCTTTCGCCAGTGGTGGCCTTCGGCCATCTGGTGCTGGAGCAGTCCGTAGTCGGCCATCGGGACGAAACTGGCGACGTGGGCCCATTGCTCGAACAGGTAGCGATCGCGATACGCGAGTTCGTCCAGCATCTCTCGCCGGTAGGGCCCAAGGCGCGCGAAGAACGGCATATAGTGTGCCCGCACCAACACATTCACAGAATCAATCTGGATCAACCGCAACCGGTCGATCGTTTGCTTCATGTCGTCCGGCCCCGCCTCCTTCGGCCGCGGGACGCCGAAGCCCTGTGCCACGAGCGCAATCCGGCGCGCTGCATCCTTCGAAATCGAGTCCATCGAGTGCTATCCTATCGAGGTGGTCGCCGTGCGGCCGCCATGCCCGCCGGAAGTTGACAGCACTTATCGCTGTGATACTCTTTTCATTCGGCGCTTATTGACTGGCGAACTTTTCAGTTTGCGCAGGTCGCGAAGCTGAGTGCTTGAAGACGGCCCGGGATCATGAAGTGTCCTGGGCGCTGTTCACGAACAGGCTTTTCGGCCTGTTTTCGTGCCCAGAACGAGAAGGCCCTCCCGGCCACAACCCGCGGTATCTGTTTTCAGGCCGCCCGAATTTGCCCACGTAGGGGAGCAGCGATGCCGACCATTAACCAGCTCGTCCGCAAGGGCCGCACGCCGAAGTCCAAGAACTCCGGTGCGCCGGCGTTGCTCTTCAGCTACAACTCGCACTCGAACCGCCTGAAGAAGATCCTCGGCCGGAAGGGCGCACCTCAGAAGCGTGGTGTTTGTACTCAGGTGCGAACCCAGACTCCCAAGAAGCCGAACTCGGCCCTCCGCAAGGTCGCCCGCGTCCGCCTTTCCAACGGCATCGAAGTCACCGCCTACATCCCGGGCGAGGGCCACAGCCTCCAGGAGCACTCCGTTGTCCTCGTCCGCGGTGGCCGCGTGAAGGACCTTCCTGGTGTTCGCTACCACATTGTCCGGGGTGCGCTCGACGCAACCGGCGTCAACAACCGCAAGCAGGGCCGTTCGAAGTACGGCACCCGCAAGAACGCCACGGCCGCGGGCCGCAAGAAGTAATAGGCCCACAGGAGTTCCGTTTCCATGGCTCGACGTAACCGACCTGAAAAGCGCCCCACACCCCCAGACGCGCGCTTCAACTCGCCGAATGTGCAGGTTCTCATCAACAAGCTGATGACCCGCGGCAAGAAGAGCACGGCTGAGCGCGTCGTTTACGGCGCATTCGATCGCATCCAGACCACGTCTGGCCGCGACCCGATCGACGTTTTCCAGCAGGCCGTCCGAAACACCACGCCTGTGCTCGAAGTGAAGCCGCGGCGCGTCGGCGGCGCTACCTACCAGGTTCCCGTCGAAATCCGGCCTGATCGCCGCCTCGCGCTCTCCATGCGCTGGCTCCTTACCTCTGCCCGAAACCGCAACGGCCGTTCCATGGCCGAAAAACTCGCATCCGAATTCATGGATGCCGCGAACAACACCGGCGCTGCTATCAAGCGTCGCGACGACACCCACCGTATGGCCGAAGCCAACCGCGCTTTCGTCCATTACCGGTGGTAGGCGAAAGGCTGCTGTAGTACCAATGTCGCGCACTATTGACCTCGAGCGCATCCGGAACATCGGAATCATTGCCCACATCGATGCGGGTAAGACCACCGTGTCCGAACGCGTTCTCTTCTACACCGGCCGAACCTACAAGCTCGGCGAAGTGCATGAAGGCGCCGCGACGATGGACTGGATGGAGCAGGAGCGCGAGCGCGGTATCACCATTACTTCCGCCGCCACATCCTGCGAGTGGAACGGCCATCACTTCAACCTGATCGATACTCCGGGCCACGTCGACTTCACCGCCGAAGTCGAGCGCAACCTGCGCGTCCTCGATGGCGGCGTCGTTGTCTTCGACTCGGTCGCCGGCGTTGAACCTCAGACCGAAACCGTCTGGCGCCAAGCCGACCGCTACGGTGTCCCGCGAATCGCCTTCGTCAACAAGATGGACCGGACCGGCGCCGATTTCTGGCGAACCATCGACATGATGATTGACCGCCTCGGGGGCAACCCGCTCCCAATCCAGATCCCGGTAGGCGCCGAAGCCGAATTCGAAGGGTGCATCGACGTCGTCGAGATGTGCTGGTGGTGGTTCGGTGGCGACAAAGGTGACAAGCCCGAACGCCGCGAAATCCCCGCAGACTTCCAAAAAGCAGCAGAAGCGGCTCGCGATAAACTCGTCGAGGGCATCGGCAATGTCGATGACCAGATAGCCATCAGCTACCTCGAAGGCCACGAGATCGGTATCCACGAGTTGAAGGCTGCCATTCGCCGAGCGACGCTGGCGAACCTCGCCGTTCCGGTTCTTTGCGGTTCCGCCCTCAAGAACAAAGGTGTCCAGCTCATGCTCGATGCCGTCGTCGATTACCTCCCCAGCCCCATCGACATCCCCCCGGTGGAAGGCATCGATCCCAAGCACGGTGGCGAGATCACGCGGGCCGTTTCCGATGACGAACCCGTCAGCGCCATCGCCTTCAAGATCGTGACCGACCCCTTCGTCGGCCGGCTCGCCTACGTTCGTGTCTACAGCGGCGTAATCAAGTCCGGCGAGAACATCTACAACTCCACCAAAGACCAGCGCGAGCGCGTTGGCCGCCTCCTCCTCATGCACGCGAACCAGCGCGAAGAAATCACCGAGATCGGTACCGGCGGAATCGCCGCCGTCGTCGGCCTCAAGCAGACCTTCACCGGCGACACGCTCTGCCAGCAAGACAACCCGATCATCCTCGAGAACATCACCTTCCCTGAGCCAGTGATCCGCGTTGCCCTCGAACCGAAGAGCAAGGACGACCAGGACAAGCTCGGCCTCTCGCTCAGCAAAATGGCCGAGGAAGATCCGACCTTCCACTGGACCTTCGATGAAGAAGCCGGCCAAACGCTTATCTCCGGCATGGGCGAACTGCACCTCGAAGTCATCGTCGACCGCATGAAGCGCGAACATAAAGTCGAAGCCAACGTCGGCAGGCCGCAGGTGAGTTACCGCGAGGCCATCACCCACGTAGCCCGCGCCGAAGGGCGTTTCGTCCGCCAGAGCGGTGGCCGCGGCCAGTATGGCGTCGTCGAACTCGAAGTCGAACCGCTCGAGCGCGGAATGGGCTACGTCTTCGAAAATAAGATTGTTGGTGGCTCAGTCCCGAAGGAATACATCCCCGCCGTCGGCCAGGGAGCCAAAGAGGCGCTCCAGGGCGGGATCCTCGCTGGCTATCCCGTCCTCGACGTCAAAGTTAGCCTCCTCGATGGCAGCTACCATGCCGTCGACTCCTCCGAAATGGCGTTCAAGAACGCTGGTTCGATCGGTGTGAAAGAGGCCGCCCGCAAGGCCGGCATCGTCATCCTCGAACCGATCATGAAGGTCGAAGTGCGCTGCCCGGAAGACTATTTCGGCTCCGTCGTTGGCGACCTCAACTCCCGCCGCGGAATCATTCTCGGGTCGGACTCGATGGGCAAAACCCAGGTCGTCCACTCCATGGTTCCGCTCGCCGAAACGTTCGGCTATTCAACCGACTTGCGTTCGCTCTCCCAGGGCCGCGCCAGTTACAGCATGGAATTCGATCACTACGAAGAAGTTCCGAAAACCGTCGCCGCCCAGCTCACCAAGCAGGCGTCGTAGCCCACTTCATTAGGCTCCACACGAGGAAAGGACTCCATCAATGGCGAAGGCGAAATTTGAGAGGATAAAGCCGCACGTAAACGTCGGGACGATTGGTCACGTAGACCATGGCAAGACGACGTTGACGGCTGCGATCACGAAGGTGCTGGCACTGAAGGGTGAAGCCCAGTTCCGGGCGTTCGATTCGATCGACAACGCGCCGGAAGAGCGCGCTCGCGGCATCACGATCGCGATTTCGCACGTGGAATACGAGACCGACGCGCGC
>JBATAT010000285.1:0-4052 GCA_049662005.1 Tepidiformaceae bacterium | reverse complement strand
TCGGAGACACAGACGCCGCCGAAGCTGCCGGACCTCAAGAAGTCCTTCGTCTCAGCGGAGGATGGAGTCGTGACCTGGCGGCTAGAACTGAGCGAGCCGGGAGACATCCTGGTCTGGGACGGGGAAGCCGTAGGGTGTCGAGAGTTCGGTGGCGCTTCGTGCGCGAAGATTCTCGGCGGCGGACCAGGAACCTTCAGCAGCGAAGGCAAGGACCAGTACCTGCTGGTGGCTCAGAAGTATGAGCTGGACGGTGAGAGCTGCAAGGTGAAGAACACGGCCGAATGGGCGGTCAACGATTCGGACAAGCGGCAGTCGGTGACCGCGAGCTATGAGTGTTCGGGAGCGCCGACGATGGGCTGGGGGTTGTTCGCCCTCTTCGCGACGGGCGCGGCGGGCGTGGCCTGGGTAGTGCAGAGGAAATACAAGTGGTCGCTCTAGCCTGGCTCGTTCCCGCGACCGTGGTGTGGGCGATCGCAGTCCGGTTCTTCTGGCGGGCGGGTGCGTGGTTGCCGTACTTTGTGCTCGGATCTGCGGGTGCCGCGTTCCTGCTCATCGTTGGGATGCGCGAAGTGATCCCCGGAGAGGACGTGCTGCGGGCGGCCACCGCCTTCATGGTGGATCGGACGGCGTGGATCCTCGGCGTGAGGACGACGATCACGGACGCCAGTTCGGGCAACCTCCTTGTCGTCGGGGTGCCGCATCACAACGAGTGGACGCTGCTGACCATCGGGATCGAGTGTTCGGGGCTGCTCGAACTCGCGACGTTGTTCGGGCTGGTGGCGTTCTTCCCGGCGCTGGCGCCGGCGAAACGAGTCCGAGTGCTCGGCATCGCCCTGGTGTTGACGTTCCTGGCGAACGTCGTGCGCATGCTTGTGATCGTGCTGGCACTGGCCTACGGCGGGCAGGCGTTGCTGGATGTGGCGCATGTTGTCCTCGGGCGACTGGTGTTCTTCGTGCTGGCGATCGGGATCTACTGGTTCGCGATAACGCGGCCGACGATTAACGCGGTCTCAGCGCGGTTAAGGGCGGTTCAATAATGGCAAGTGATCACTGGTATACCGCGCTCGGATTCTGGGGGGTCTGGCTGTTCGTGCCGATCCTCGTGGACGGCTTCCAGGCGTTCCGTTATCTGCTGGCGACGGTGACGGGGCGGGCGCGGCGGCTGCCGATCCGGCCGGTGACGAAAGCGCCGCAAGGCAAGTGGCCGCGCGTAAGCATCCTCATCCCGGTCTACAACAGCGAAGCGATTCTTGCAGCGTGCATCGAATCGATCCGCCGCCAGAGCTATCCGAACGAGTTGATCGAGATCCTCGCGATCGACAACGGCAGCCGGGACGAATCGTTTCGCGTGTTTTGCGAAAAGCAACAGGAGAACTTCGCCGGTTCGATTCACTGGCTTTCGACGTTCCACCAGGGGAAGCCATGGGCATTGAACGTTGGCATTCATTACGCGAATGGCGAGTACATCATCAACCTCGACAGTGACGTAGTCCTGCACGAAGACGCAATTGTGAACATGGTGGCAGCCTTTGAGAACGACCCCGACTTGATCGCTGCGACCGGGGCGGTGGAGATCCGCCCTGAGGCGACAGAGACAGGGTTTTTGCGGCTGGTACACGAATGCGAATTCCAGGAGTACTACTTCGGCTTCAACGTGGGCCGGCGGTTCGAATCCCAGGCGAAATCGTTGTTCACGCTCGCGGGAGCCTTCAGCGGATTCCGGCGGGAAGTGCTCCTGAGGACCTTCCTGTATGACACCAGCACGGTCGGCGAAGACACCTTCATGACGTTCGAGTTGCAGGAGATGTTCCCGGGCAAGAAGGTCAGCGTGATTACGGCTTCGGTGTGCTACACGGACCCGATTCCCAGCCTTCGGGCGCTGTATGCACAGCGCGTTCGCTGGCAGCGCGGCGAGATCGAGGTCATCGCGGCCCATCCGAAACTGGCGAAGCGCGGGCTGTTCTACCGGGGATTCGCACCGGTGCGGACCCTGCTCGTCGACCACACGTTGGCGTTTCCACGCGTCACCTGGACGTTCTTGATGCCGGCCCTGGTGTTCTTCGGGTACGAGGCTTCGACGGTGCTGGCCGCGACGGTCGCGCTCTACGGGGCCTACACGATCATCGAGGCGGCAACGTGGGCGACGAGTGCTCTGCTCGTCGTGGCACCATCCTCGAAGCGCCTCTGGCGTGGCTGGTGGACGATCCCGTTTATGCCGGCCTACCGGTACTTCGTTTTCTGGCTGCGGTTTGCCGGCGTGCTGACCGTGCTGACAGAAGCGCACCAATGGCGGACAACGGACCCGGTGACGGCTTCCCGAGATCACCTGAAGGAAGTGCTTCGAGCCACCGACCAGGTGGTGGATTCGAAGGCAGCGTAGTTCCCTCGTAGAGTGACGGAACCGCCACTTGTGGAGCTGCCAATGTCGCGACCGCTGGAGGATCTCCGAGTCCTCGATCTTACCTGGGTGCTTGCCGGGCCGTTCGCCTCGATGATCCTCGCCGATATGGGTGCGGAGGTGGTGAAGGTGGAGCGGCCGCCGAATGGCGACATCTCGCGGACGACAGGCCCCTACCAGAACGGCTGGAGCGGCTACTTCTTCAGCATCAATCGCGGAAAGAAGAGCATCTCAATCGATCTTCGGTCGGAGCAGGGCAAAGCGCTGTTCCTCAACCTCGTGGAGAAGGCCGATGTGGTCATCGAGAACTTCACCCCGGGGACGATGGGCCGGCTGGGGCTGGGGTACGAAACACTCGCCGCGCGCAACCCGCGGGTGATCATGGCGAGCGTTTCGGGTTTCGGACAGACGGGACCTTACAGCGACCGCCCGGCACTCGACATCGTGGTGCAGGCGATGGGCGGAATGATGTCGATAACGGGCGAACCAGGGGGCGGGCCGGTGAGGCCTGGCGCTTCCTACGGGGACATGACGGCGGGGCTGTTCGCGGCGGTGGGCGTATTGACGGCGCTGCATGAGCGCGAAAGGAGCGGGAAGGGCCAGGCTATCGACATTTCGATGCTCGATTGCCAGCTTGCCGTGATGGAAAACTCGATCATGCGGTACTTCGTTACAGGCACGGTGCCGGAGCGCCTCGGAACTCGGCACCCGAGCGCGACTCCTTTCCAGGCCTTCCCGACGAAGGACGGCCACATCGTGATTGCGCTGGCATTTGGTGAAGAGAACCAGTGGGGACTGCTGTGCGCGATGCTCGGCGTGCCGGAACTGATCGACGACGAGCGGTTCGAAACGGGCCCGAAGCGAACGCGAAACCACGGGGAACTCGAGCCGGTATTAAGCGAAGCGTTCCGGAAGCGCACGACTGCCGAGTGGTATGCCGATTTCCTCGAAGCTGGCATCCCGTGTGGGCCGGTGAACACAGTGAAAGACGTCGTGAACGACGCGCAGGTGAAGGCTCGCCAGAGCATCAAGGACGTGACGCATCCGGTTGCGGGGACGATCCCGATCGCGGATACGCCGATACGGCTTTCACGAAGCGAGACAGGGATCCAGGGGCCGCCGCCGAGCATGGGAGCGGACACGTCCGCGGTGTTGTCGGCGTGGCTTGGGCTGGAGCAAGAGGAGGTCGAGCGGCTGGCGGGGGAGGGGGTAGTGGCGACCGAGGGAGGGCCGGATATCTCGAGGATTGCGTGACCGCACGCCTAGCACACACGGTCATCGAAAACGGCACGATGAGCGCAGACGCATTACAGATTCATCGCAATTGTGGGGTAAAGAGTAAGAATTCCGTAAGTGCTCGGGTTAATCAGGGTCTACCCATCTGCGTTAACTATGGATAGATAGCCGATAATGTAGGCATGTGGGGTTTATTGGGATGAGTGGCATATTTTACGACCCGAGGGCGAGGCGTTTGCACGCGGTCTCGTGTGATCCGGAGCCGGGCTGGACGCTCGTGACGCACAATCTTGAGGCGCGGCCACACCAGTGCCGTCGCATCATGCAAGAATGGCTGGCCCAGGACGAGCTCTTCCGAATTGAATGGACGATCCATCGGGAGCGTCTCTCGGCCTAACCGCGTACGATCCGAGCGTGA
>JBATAT010000284.1:0-10203 GCA_049662005.1 Tepidiformaceae bacterium | reverse complement strand
CCGCAGAACACCATCCCGCTGAGCAGGAACGGTTGAACCGTGCGCGTGCGTACGGCGCCGTGGTGCGATTGCAACCGGTCCTGGACCCGCCGGAAATCGTCGGCAGAGACAAGAGACGGGTGGCTCCCTGTAACCGTCGTCCCGAAGCGCGAATAGTGGCCAAGGTAGGCGCGATTGCGAAGAATGTCGCGCACGCTGACCATGCTCCAGCGGCCTCCGCGCCGGGTCGAGATGTTCTCCGAATTCAGTTGCCCGGCGATCTTGCGGATGCCCATGTCCTCCTGCAGGTAGAGCCGGAAGATATAACGCACGACGACCGCTTCTTCCGGCACGAGTTCGAGCCGCCGCCGGGGACCAACCCGATAGCCGTACGGGGGCCGGCCGAGAACCTCGCCCTTGACGGCCTTGCGCCGCATCGCCGAACGCACCTTTTCCGAAACCGGCGTACCGTCGCCGCGATCCGCCCAGGTGTCCACCAATTCGCGAAACGCTTCGTGGCCGCTGTTTGCGATGTGCACCTGGCAGCCGGTCTGCTCGATTTCGAGGAGTTTTAGCGCTGCCTGGCCGAGGTCCGGGCCAAGCGCGCCGAGACTGTCGACCGCGACCACAACGAACCCGCGTTCTGGCCGGGCGAGAAAGCTCAGCATCTGGGCGAAGCCTGAGGGCGGAGTTGCATCGGCCGTATCGAGAAAGGTCCCCGCTACTTCGTAGCCATGCCGCTGGCAGAACTCGTTGAACGCCCGGTTCTGTTCGGCGATGCTTCGCTTCTGCCCATCTTTACGGGCGTTCTCCGCGAAGTAGCCGACAGCGCGCATGGAGACCTACCCCACGTAGAGAATGCGGTCACAGTTTGGGCACTGCGCGATCAGGTCTGCCGTGAATGCCCGCTTGCGCACCGATTCCGGTATCCCGACCCGGCAACCGCCGCAGTTCCCCCCGGCGACTCGTGCAACCGCGCTGCTGCCGTGGCGCCGGCGGGCATCGTTGTAGGACTTCATGTTCCGTGGTTCGACCTTCGCCAGCTGCGCGAGCCGGTTGGAATCGGTGGCCGCGATCGCGCTGGCCAGCCGCTTTGCCTCGGCCGTCAGCTCTGTTACCTCGGTCGCCCTGCCCGCTTCGATTTTAGCCAGGGCCGCCTTCGCCGCCTTGTTCGCCGCAGTCGCCTCCTCCACCGTCGCCAGGACCTCCAGGAGCTCGTCTTCGAGTTTCGAACGATGATCCTTCAGCAGGTCGAGTTCGTGCTGGATTGCGGTCAGTTCCTTGGGGTTCTTCACCGAGCCGTCGTACAGGCGCTTCTCTTCGGGCTCGATTTTCGCGGTCAACCCCGCGATTTCACCGTCGAGGCGGCGCTGATCCTTTTTCGCCTCCGCGAGTGCCAGGGCCGCGTCCTCGAACTGGGTGCGTGCTCTGTCGAGTTCCGGGCTGTTGGCGATTCGCCATTCGGTGTCTTCGAGCGATGCGCGCAGCGACTCCGCCGCGTTGTCGATTTCTAACAGGGTGCGAATTTCGGTTACCTGGGACAAATTCACACTCGCATTTCCACGCCAACCAGCCGCGAAGGCAGGCTAACCGTAGCGCTAAGCGTAGGGCGGGCAGAGGATCGCGTAAACGGGAATCCGTGCCTCGGAGCCGGTTTTGAACGGAATCGTTACGGAGCGTGCGGTTTTATGTGTCTCGGCACCGATTTCACCCGTCGCCCCACCTCGCAGCCGGGATCGGGATTGGCCGCTCGTGTACGCTGGGAGTACCTCTTCTCTCGAGGTTCGCCAAATGTTATTCAACGTTTCCCAACTGCTACGAGAAGAAACAGGCGCCAGCCGCCGCTATGATCTCGATCCCGAAGGTGTCGTCCACAGCGGCAAGGTCGAGCTCATTCGGCTGCCTGGCGGCATCCTCGTCGAATGCACCGCAACGGTTGAACTCGAAGCCGAGTGCGCGCGTTGCCTCACACCGTTCTGTTACCTGGACGATATCCAATTCGATGAGATCTACGCCCAGCAGGTCGATCCCGTCTCCGGGAAGAAGCTCGAAGTCGACGACCCCGAAGCGTTCCTCATCGGCATGGACCACACAATCGACATTACCGAGGCGGTGCGGCAATATAGCGAGATGGCTGCAGAGATGCAGCCGCTTTGCCGTCCAGACTGCCCCGGGATTTGCCCGGTATGTGGAACAGACATGAGCACAGCACCTTGCCAGTGCGACCGGACGCCCATCGACCCACGGTGGCAGGCGCTCGTAGCACTGAAGCGTAAGACGAATGGGTAGATACCTGAAGGAGTCCCGTTATGCCCCCGCTGCCGAAGCGGAAGTACCCCTCTTCTCGACAGGGGAAGCGCCGCTCCCATCTCAAGATCCAGATGCCTCACGTCATCGATTGTCCGCGGTGCAAGAGCCCGCGGCTCGCCCATCACGCCTGCCCGATCTGCGGGACCTACCGGGGCCGGGAAGTCATCGCGCTCCCGGATCCGGATCTCGACAGCTAACGAACCCTCAATTGGCTGGAACACCGTTCGTCGCCTTTGAGGAGCCTCCTCAGGCTGATCGTGCATTCGTGTTTCCCGGCCAGGGCGCCCAGTCCGTTGGCATGGGCAAGGACCTCTACGATGAGTTCCCTGCCGCACGCGAACTCTACGACCGTGCCGATGAGATCCTCGGCTTCAAGCTCTCGAAGATCTGCTTCGAAGGCCCCGAAGACGAACTTCAGCTGACGCGTAACCAGCAACCCGCCATCGCCGTCACAAGCCTTGCCCTGCTGCGTGTCGCCACCGATGTCTCGCCGGACCTCCTCAAGAAGCCGGCCTTCGTCGCCGGCCACTCACTCGGCGAGTATTCCGCCCTCGTTGCTGCCGGTGCCCTGCCGTTCGATGACGCGATCCGCCTCCTGCGAACGCGCGGCGAACTTATGCAGGCCGCTGGCACGCAAAACCCGGGCATGATGGCTGCCGTCCTCGGCCTCGATGTCACCGACTGCGAAGACGTCTGCCGCGAGGCTGGCGCCGAAATCTGCAATCTGAACGCCCCCGGCCAGATCGTCATCGGTGGCCGGCGTGAGGCCGTCGTTCGCGCCCTCGACTACGCAAAAGCGCGCGGTGCCGTGAAAGTTATCCCCTTGAACGTCAGCGGCGCCTTCCATAGTTCGCTCATGCGGCCGGCGGCGGATGGCATGGTCCAGCCGATCGCGACCGCGGCCATCTCCGATTCGCTTATTCCCGTCATCGCGAACTGCACGGCCATCCCCATGAGCGCCGAACTCGAGATTCGCGACGACCTCGTGGACCAGGTCTGCAAGCCGGTCCAGTGGAGCCGGACAGTCGAATACCTCAGCGAGCAGGGCGTCGAAACCTTTATCGAATTCGGCCCCGGCAGAGTCCTTACCGCGATCATCCGCCGCATGCTTCGCAAGTCGAACTGCATCAACGTGAACGACGCATCCGCTGTTCACGTTTCCCTGTAGACGTTCCATGAAAGACCTCGAAGGCAAAGTCGCGCTCGTGACCGGTGGTTCGCGTGGCATCGGCCGGGCCATCTGCCTCGAACTTGCTGCGCGCGGCGCGAAAGTCGCCGTGAACTACAACGCCAACGAATCGCTCGCCAAGGATGTCGTCTCCGCCATCACAGACGCCGGTGGAGAGGCGATCGCCCTGAGCGGCGATGTCGCCGAACCGGATCAGGCCGCCAACCTGGTCAAGGCCACGATCGACGCCTTCGGCGCCCTCGACATCCTCGTCAACAACGCGGGCATCACTCGGGACGGCCTCCTGATGCGCATGTCTGTCGACGACTGGGACGCCGTCCACAACACGAACCTGCGCGGTACGTTCCTCGTGACCAAGGCCGCGCTGCGACCGATGCTTCGCGCGCGGGGCGGGCGAATCATCAACATAACGAGCGTCGTCGGCGTGATGGGAAACGCAGGCCAGGCGAACTATGCGGCTGCCAAGGCCGGCATCATTGGCTTCACCCGCTCCGTCGCCCGCGAAGTCGCTTCCCGGGGAATTACCTGCAATGCCGTCGCCCCCGGGTTCATCCAGACGGACATCATCGCCGGGATGAGCGAACAGGCCGTCACGGCCGTCATGGGCCAGATCCCGTTGGGCCGAATCGCCGAAGCAGATGAAGTCGCTCCCCTCATCGGTTTCCTCGCAAGCGAGGGGGCCGGCTACATCACGGGACAGTGCATTCACGTTGATGGCGGTATGGTGATGGCGTGAGCCAGAACCCCATGCGCAAGGCCCGGCAACTCGCCCTCGAATCACTCTACGAGTCTGAAACCAGCGACCACCCGGGGATCGAAGTCTTCGAGCGCCAACTCGCCAGCGCGGCAGAGTCCGATGCGGGTGTGGCACGCGATAAGCCGAGCACCTATGGTCGCCAACTCTTGGAAGGCGTCATCGACCGGCGCGATGACCTCGATTCATACATTCAACAGGCCGCAACAACCTACCCCGTAGACACACTCGCAATCGTTGACCGGAACATCCTCCGCCTTGCAATATGGGAACTGCTTACCGATAATTCGGCGCCGGTCGGGGCAGTCGTCAACGAAGCCGTTGAACTGGCCCACCGTTACGGCGGGGATTCTTCCCCGGCATTCATCAATGGAGTGCTACGAACCGTAAGCGAACGAATCACAGCCGCGAAGGCGGCGGAATCCGAACCGCAGGTTGCGGAAACCCAAACGAACTTAATCCCCAACGAACCAGGAGCACTCCCCACCGTGGCAACAGTATTCGAACGAGTCCGAGCAATCGTGGTCGAACAACTTGGCGTCGAAGAGGACGAGGTGCTTCCCGCAGCTTCTTTCGTCGATGACCTCAACGCCGATTCCCTCGACCTTGTCGAGTTGATCATGTCCCTCGAAGAAGAATTTTCGAGCGGAACTGAACTCGAAATCAGCGATGAAGATGCGGAAAAGATCGCTACCGTGCAGGACGCCGTAGACTATCTGAAGGATCACGGCATCGAGGACTAAACCTTCGTGGGAAAGCTCGGCCGGTCCAGCGGGAGGTAGATTGTGGAATTCCTGGGTATTGGTTACCAGGAACTCCTGCTCGTTCTGGCGCTTCTGCTGATTGTGGTGGGCCCTGAACGGCTCCCCGGCATGGCGTACCAGATCGGCAAGGCCGTGCGCACCATGCAGGGCTACGCGCGCGCTGTCCGCGATGAGTTCAAGGACGAAATTGACTACCTCGATGAACAGTACAAGACCGTCAAGGGCCAGGTGGATGAGGCCCAACGCGAAATGCGCGTCGAACAGCAGAAGCTCAACACCGAACTGCGTGAAGTGACTGCCAGTGTCGATGCGGCCGCAGCCATGATCGCCACCGACCCGACGGCCCCGCCGCCAACGGTGACCCCCACCACAGCTTCTACCCCCGCCCCGTCCGAGCCCCCGAAGCCGCCGATGGTGTTCTAGTGGCTGCCGAACAGATCAACGAACCAATTCCCTTGCGGCCCGAACAGGACTCGTATCGTTCCGGCGAAATGACGCTCATGGAGCACCTTCGGGAGCTTCGCAACCGCGTCCTCGTCAGTGCGATTGCCGTCGTCCTCGGGATGTTGGTTTGTCTCTACTTCTGGGAGACGATCGTCGGCTGGCTGATTGCGCCGGCACGCGAGCAGCAAGGTCCGGGTTTTGGCCTCGCCGTCTTCGGCCCTACCGAAACCATTGGCGTGCTCTTCAAGGTGGGCATGTACGGCGGCCTGATGATTGCCTCGCCCGTCGTCCTCTATGAACTGCTTGCCTTCATCGTCCCCGGCCTCACGCCCAAGGAACGAAAACTCATCCTCCCCGGCCTTTTCGGAGTGGTTGGCTTCCTCCTCGGCGGGATGGCGTTTGCCTACTGGGTCATCCTCCCAGCCTCGCTCGGCTTCTTGCTCGACCTCGGAGGCGAGAACTTCAACCCGGTGATCGGCGCGAAGCAGTACATGGATTTCGCGATGCGCATCATCTTCTGGGTGGGCCTCTCGTTCGAACTGCCGATGGTGATGGCCTTGTTCGCCAAACTCGGCATGGTTCGCGCCCGCCAGATGCTCGGCTTCTGGCGCTATTCCGTCGTCATCATCTTCATCATCGCCGCGATCGTGACCCCGACACCGGATCCGCTCACGCAAAGCCTCGTCGCCGGGCCGTTGCTGGGCCTCTATTTCGTGGGCATCCTTTTCGCCTGGCTCATCCAACCGCGCCGGCCAAAGCAAGAGGTAGTCGCGTGACCCAGGTGGCCCACCGTCCGGCCGTTGCCGCGGCGGCGGGCCTTGGGGGTGGTTTCGTCAGTGGACTGCTTGGCGGTGGGGGCGGTTCAGTGATGATCCCACTGATGACCGGGCCGCTGAGGATGCCACAGCACCTGGCCCACGGAACTTCGCTCGTCGTTATCACCTCCGCAGCAGCACTCGCTGCCATTGCCTACAGCGTCCACGAACCGATCAGTGCGGTCCTGGTCGCTTCGCTGGGCACCGGCGCCCTTCTCGGTGCGTTTATCGGTGCTCGAGGTGCGGCCCACGTTCCCGCGATGCATCTTCGCCAGCTCTTCGGAGTCTTTCTCATCCTCGTCTCCCTTCGTTTGTTGCTCTGGGACTCAATCGATCCGCTCCTTTCGGCGGAGGGCTGGCGCGAAGCAGCCGCCGGAGCTGGCATCGGTCTCGCCGGAGGAATCGCCTCGGGCGCGCTCGGTGTTGGTGGTGGCTCTATCTTTGTGCCCGGCCTAGTCCTTGGCATCGGCATCGGGCAACACGAAGCCCAGGGCATCTCGCTCTGGGTCGTCGTCATCGCATCGGTCATCGGCGGCCTCACCCACTACCGCCAGGGCACGGTCGATCTCACCGCCGCGAAGTGGCTCGCGCCAACCGCCCTTCCTGGTGCCGCACTCGGCGCCATCGCCGCCGCTTTCATGAGTGGCCGGACACTCCAGGTGGTGTTCGCCATCCTCCTCGTCCTGATCGGCATCCAGATGCTCGCAACCGCCCGCCGCAGGCTCCGGAAGGAACGGTTGGACGCGCTCACCGTTGCCGTCGAATCCGCATGATTACCGCCGTAGAACGCGCCGACGAACTCTACGATGTCATCCGCACGTGTACACTCTGCGCCCTCTCGCAAACTCGAACGAACGCGGTACCCGGCGAAGGGCCCCTGGATGCCGAAGTGATGTGCATCGGCGAAGCGCCGGGCGTGAACGAAGACAAGCAGGGGAGGCCATTCGTTGGTAGCTCCGGGCAATTCCTCAGCCAACTCCTGGCAGCTGCGGGCCTGACGCGCGAGTCCGTCTACATCTGCAATGTGCTCAAGTGCCGGCCGCCCTCCAACCGCGATCCGCTCCCCAACGAAATCGAGGCCTGCAGCGAGTACCTCGATCTCCAACTCGATCTCGTCGACCCGCTCGTCGTCATCACGCTGGGCCGCTTTTCGATGGCGAAATGGTTCCCGAAACAGGCCATCTCGCGAATCCACGGCAACGTAAAGGAAGTCGACGGACTGTTCGTTGTTCCCATGTATCACCCGGCCGCGGCGCTCCACCAGGGCAACCTGCGCCAGGTCCTCATCGATGACTTCGCCCGCATCCCGGCTATCCTTGAACGTGCCCGAGCACGTAGGGTAGAGGGACAGGGAAAGGTCGCTACCGAGCCGGTTCAGCCAACGACGGCCGAACTCGCGGTTGATCTCACGCCGCGAATCGAAACACCCACCCCCAGTGCGGCAAATGGAGCGCCTCGCGATGAGCCGTCTCCACCCGGCCAACAGGTACCTTCTCCGGTCGAGGAACGCCTCGAACCGGCCAAATCAGTAGAACAAATCAGACTCTTTGAATAGGAATCAATGTCAGAAAACAAACTCCGTGTAATACCGCTCGGCGGCCTGGGCGAAATCGGCCGCAACATGATGCTCCTCGAATATGGCGACGACATCATCGCCGTCGACGTCGGGCTCATGTTCCCCGAAGAGGAGATGCTCGGCGTCGACCTTGTCATCCCCGACTTCACCTACCTCCGCGACCACAAAGAGAAGCTGAAGGCCGTCTTCCTCACCCACGGCCACGAAGACCATGTTGGCGCACTCCCATACTTCCAACGCGAGTTCAACGTGCCGATTTACGGCGCTCGCCTCACCGATGGCCTCATCCGGGTGAAACTCCAGGAACACCGGCTGCTCCAGGATGCAGACACACACGTCGTCGAACCCGGTGATGTCATCACGGCCGGCGTCTTCGAAGTCGAATTCTTCACGGTTGCGCACAGCATCCCCGACGCCTGTGGCCTCATCATCCGGACACCGCTCGGCCTCGTCGTTCATACCGGCGATTTCAAGCTCGACCACACACCGGTGATGGACCAGCACACCGACCTCATCCGCCTCGCCCAGGTTGGCGCCGAAGGGTGCCTGCTCCTCCTCGCCGATTCCACCTATGCCGAGATGGAGGGCTACACACCCAGCGAACAACTCGTCGGCGAAGCGCTCCGCCAGATTCTCGTGAACGCGCAGGGCCGCGTCATTGTTGCCACCTTCGCGTCGCTCATTTCGCGCGTACAGCTCCTTGTCGATGCCGCTGTGTTCACCGGCCGGAAGATTTTCGTCACCGGCCGCTCGATGATCGATAACGTCGCAATGGCCCGCCAGCTCGGCTATATCAACGCCCCCGACGGCGTCATCGTCGGCGTCGAAGAGATGCGCAACACGGCGCCCTCGAAGCTCGTCATCATCACCACGGGCAGCCAGGGAGAACCAACCAGCGCACTCACCCGAATGGCCAATGGCGACCACCGCCACATCTCGATCGCCAGGGGCGATACCGTCGTCCTCTCCTCGAGCCCCGTCCCCGGTAACGAAACCGCCGTGTATCGAAACGTCGATAACCTGTTTCGAATGGGCGCCGACGTGCTCTACAACCGGATTGCCAACATCCACGTCCGGGGACACGCCAGCCGTGAAGAATTGAAGATCATCCAGGGGCTGCTCCAGCCGGAATACTTTGTTCCCATCCATGGCGAATACCGCCACCTCGTCGCGCACGCGCGCCTCGCCGAATCCGTTGGCGTGCCGAAGGGCAACGCCTTCGTCATGACCGATGGCGACGTCCTCGAAGTCGACGACGAATCGGCATGGGTCGGCGACCGCGTGTCTGCCAGCTACGTCTATGTCGATGGGCTTGGCATCGGCGATGTGGACCAGCACATTCTTCGTGACCGTGCCCATCTCTCCACGGACGGTGTCGTCGTTGTAATGGTTGCAGTCGACAAGCAGACCGGGAAACTCGAACGCCCGGCCGAGATTCTTGCGAGAGGCTTCGTCGACCTCGACGACCGCGAGGATCTCCTCGAAAAGAGCCGTTCTGTCGCCGCGAAAGCACTCGAAGGGGTCGAGCACTATGCGGAATTCGCAGACATCAACTCGCGGATTCGCGACGCTTTGAGCAAGTTCCTTTATGATGAGACCCGCAGGCGGCCGATGGTGCTGACAGTGACTGTCGAGGTCTAGTCAGGCGAGTCATCGGTCGCGGCCGCATCGGGCTGTAACGGGGGGCGCCGGTGCGGGTACAGAGGAGCGCACGCCTATGGCTGCACGCCCACGGACGAAACCCCGTTCTACTCGTGCTACGCGGAGCCCGCGCAGCAAGAAGCAGAACCAAACCCTGCTCTCTCGCCTGAACCGGCCCGAGGTGATCGGTACCTCGGCGGCCGTCGTCGCGATCGTCGCGCTCCTGTTTGTCCCGAACGTTCAGCACGCCCTCGGCGATGGCCGCGATTGGGTGCTGAGCACGTTCGGTCTCGGGATTTTCATTCTCCTCGCTGGCGTCATGTTCGCCGCTGCCGCCCTCTGGCAGGGCTGGTACGAAGCTGGCACGTGGTTCTGGCGAAAGGCCGCTGGCTTCACCGCGCTCGGGCTTTTCGCCTGGGGGCTCCTCGCGCTCAACTCGGCCGACTGGTCCACCGGCGGCGTAAGGTTTGCCGAAGTCAGCCTGGGGGGCACCATCGGCCAGTCCCTCGTCGCCGGATTCCTCGGCAAACTCGCATGGCTGAGCGTGTTCATCCTCGCTGCCGCTTTGCTCGCGCCCACGTCAACGCGATGGGTCGCCACCAACGTTCCCTACTGGCTCGAAGAAGGCTGGCGACGGCGCTACCCCCACCGGGTTGCCTCCGCTATCGCCCGATGGACCCGATTTATCTTTCGCCGGCCCGGCACTGGCGGCGAAGATGTCGTCATCGGTG
>JBATAT010000283.1:0-2767 GCA_049662005.1 Tepidiformaceae bacterium | reverse complement strand
CGATTACGCCTGGCATCGCTCGTCAGACGACTTCAACGAATTCGATCGAATTCGGGTCCTCGACTCGTCGCGATGCGTCGAGTAACTCCAACGAAACAATCTCGCCAAATTCGTCGTAGTCCAAGATGAGGCCCGGCTTTTCTTCGTCGCTCTCTGCGACCGGGACATCTCGAAAAAGCATGACAGGGGTGTCAGTCTTCGCTTCGTACGAAATTTTCATGCGCTGCTCCAGTACTTTGCGATCTTACTCGTTCGGTACAGCGTTACTGGCGGTCGCCCGATTCGCACCCCTCAGGCCAGCCCGGCTGTCTTCGCATCGGCGAGGAAGCGGTCGATCCCGATGTCGGTCAGTGGGTGCTTCAGCATCTGCGGAATGAGCGAGGGCGGGATCGTGCCGATGTGGGCGCCAGCGAGGGCCGCCTGGGTCACGTGGAGCGGGTGCCGAAGGCTCGCCGCGAGGACGCGCGCTGGCAGGTCGTGTGTTTCGACGAGGTTCACGCACTGGTGGATGAGTTCCATGCCGTCGTAGCTCACATCATCGAGACGGCCCACGAACGGGCTGAGGAAGGCAGCTCCAGCGAGAGCCGCGAGCAACGCCTGGTTTGGCGAGAAGATGAGCGTGACGTTGATCTTGATGCCCTCTTCGCTGCAGCGGTGGATGGCTTCGAGGCCCTCGGAATCGATCGGAATCTTCACGACGACGTTGGGGTGCCAGCTGGCCAGTTCGCGTGCTTCGACAAGCAGGTCATCGGCCTTGCGCGAGACGCATTCGGCGGAGATTGGGCCATCGATCACGGAGGCGATCTCCTGGATGCGGTCTCGATAGCTGACTCCGCCCTCTTTCGCGAGCAAGCTCGGGTTCGTGGTGACTCCGCTGAAAACGCCATAGCGTGCAGCTGCACGCACGTCTTCGATCGATGCCGTATCCAGAAAAAGCCGCATGGTGCTATCCCCCGCCAGTGCTTGCCGAATCGTACTGGCCGGGTGGCGCATAAACCCGCGAGCGCGACCCGCTGGGCTAGAATCCGAACATTCCTGCATCGATTACGGAGACCACATGACCTCAATGGAACCAGCTGCGCTCGAGGCGTTCCTGCGCGAGACCCGCATCGCCAAGCTCGCCTACCTCCACGCAAACGGCAGTCCAACCATCGTTCCGATCTGGTTCGAATGGGATGGAACGGTCGCCCGCCTCTTCACCAGCCGGACTTCGCGAAAGGCGAGGCGGATGGCGGCGGACCCACGGGTGGCCCTTTCGGTAGAAGAGCCGGTAGGCGTTCCCGAACGCTGGGCGACGATCGAAGGCGTCTGCGCCACCTCCGATGAAGGTACGGTCTCGTTGATTGAGCGGCTCACGCGCAGGTACTACGAAGCAACGAAGGCCGAGGAGACCCTGAAGTCGTGGCTGGCAAAACCGGAGCAATGGGTAACGCTGACCATCACGCCTACCAGGGTGCGGAGCACGGGGTGATGGCCGTCCAATCCAAAACGCCCAATCCAACAACCAAAATAGCGTAGACTCTGGCCACAAACACTCACGTACACGTAAAGGAGGTCCCCGATGGGAAAACTCGATGGCAAGACGGTCATCGTCACGGGCGCGAGCCGCGGTATCGGCGCCGAAATCGCGAAGGTCTTCGCTGCAGAAGGCGGCAAGGTCGTTTGCGTCGCTCGGACACTGAAAGAGGGCGACCACGTCCTCGAAGGCTCGCTCGAACACACGGTCGAGGGCATCAAGGCGGCGGGTGGCGAAGCGACGGCCGTCGCTGCTGACATCTCCGATTACGACCAGTGCGTCCGTGCGGTCGAAACCGCGCGTTCCACCTACGGCCCGGTCGATGTGCTCGTCAACAACGCAGCGCTGACGTACTTCATCCCGATCAAGGACTACCCGATTTCGAAGTGGCACCGGTCGATCGGCGTGAACTTCCACGCACCGTTCTACTTCAGCCAGCTTGTCCTGCAGGACATGCTCGAGAAGAAGGCCGGGGCGATCGTGAACATCTCCAGCGGTGCGGCTATCGGGCCGGGCCGCGGGCCATACAAGGGCGATTTCGGACGTGGCGGGACGCTCTATGGCGCCGAAAAGGCGGCCCTCGAACGGTTCACGCAGGGGCTCGCTTCAGAGGTATACAGCGACGGCATCAGCGTCACCTGCGTCTCGCCTTCGCAGGTTGTGCCCACGCCGGGAACGGTGCATCACCACCTTGTCACCGGCATGGATGACCCCCGCGGCGAACACCCGGAACTGATGGCGAAGTCCGCCCTGCTGCTGGCCACCGAACCGCTCGACAAGGTGACCGGCCGGGTTACCTACAGCCAGGAGATCCTCCAGGAGTTCGGCTGGATCAAGGACGGTAAGGGTACCGGCATCGACCGCAAAGGCTCGGGCTACTCGCAGGTGTAATCGCGCGGCTCAGGCGCACCCCTCTTGTCTCGACGGAGGGCGTGCGCGGTCCGGCGAAGATTGGCACCGGGGCAGCCGGGGACGCCGTAGAATGTGACCATGGTCAGGAAGACACGGACAATCGCAGCCGGTGAGCTCAAGGCGAGGTGTCTCGCTATCCTCGATGAGGTCGGGGAACGCGACGAAGACGTGATCGTGACGAAGCGAGGCAAGCCAGTGGCGAAGCTCGTGCCTCTTTCGCGGAAAAAATCTGCTGCCGAATGGCCGTTTCCCGACCTCGCGTACATGTTCGATTACATCGGTGACGTGATCACACCCATTGACGTTGAGTGGGAAGCGATGAAGTGACCATGGATGAGC
>JBATAT010000282.1:0-3874 GCA_049662005.1 Tepidiformaceae bacterium | reverse complement strand
GGCGAACCGTTGGACGCCGTCGTCGAAGTCGATACGAACGGTGCCCTCATCGTCGAAACGGTAGAGGAACGCGAACGCCAGGAAGAAGAAGACGCCACTGCCCGCGAACAAGAGAAGCTCGAAGGCGACGAGGGCCTCGCGCAGAAGAAGCACTCCGAAGCGCAGGACCACCGGAGCGGGTTTTAGGGGCGGTATCGACCACATCGGGAGGGAGTGCCCTGTCAGTTCGGCTGCCAGTTCGGCTTGAATCTGCGAGGCTCGTGCTTCGCCGGTACGAAGCGGCCGACGTCGCGGCGTTGGACGGCGATGCGCTCCACTCTATCGACCATATTGGCCGCTTTTTGCCAAACGCTCGGGCTGAACTCCTGGGCGATCGTGCCGCCCTCCTCGCTGAGGCGGGACGCGCTTTCGAAGCAGGCGAGCGCTTCGCCTACGGCATGTTCCTTGCCGACGGATCGTACGTCGGCAATTGCGGCGTGCACCGCACGGGGGTTGATGAGATGAACATCGGTTACTGGGTGCTGCTGGAGCACCTCAGAAAGGGCTACGCAAGCGAGGCGGTGCGAACGGTAACGGAGGCCGGGTTTATCGCGGGTGTCCGCCGTTTCGTCCTCAACTGCGATCCGGCCAACGTGGCAAGCATCGGAGTCGCTCGTTCAGTCGGCTTCACGTACCTCTCCACGGGGGAGCGCGTTGACAGCGAGGGATCCCGCATCATCGAAATGACATGGGAACGGCGCCGGGAAGGGCCACCCGGGTTCGGCCGGTAATGTCCCCGCGACTACCGAATCGCCTGGTCGGCTGAGCGCTATCCGACGCATGCCGTTCCCTCCGTCAGTACCCCGCCAGCCATGGCGGAGCGCGCTGTCGCCACCCGCAAGACCGTCGCGCGCAATTTTCTACGGACTCGGCGGTGTCCCGAATCGTCGCGGCGCGCCGAGGGGCGTCGGTTCGAGTTGGCCACATTCGCCGCTTGGGTCATACGGCACTTTCACGATCGTCTCCGGAGGGAGTGGACCGAGTGGAAGACCCGGGTTCAACCTTCGCATTTCATCGAGCGTGGTCCGTCCAAAGGCGAAGTCCTCAAGCGTCATCGTTCCGGCGTTGTACTCCGCTGCACACCCGTTCGGGTACCGGCCGTTGACGAGGGAGACATCCGCGGGGCCTCCCGAAGAATCGCCGGGATACGCCTGGTAGGCTCCGAAGCCAACCACGACGATTCCACCCATAAACGCGGCGACGGTCAGAGGCGTCCCCATCTTGGCCGCCGGCCAGGCCAGGATTGCCAGTGCTCGGCGCCAGCCCATCGCGAGGATCTGCCGTTTGCCGCCTGTATCAAGCTTCGAGTGGATCTCTTTGAGGTGGAACCGCACGGCATTCTTCGTGATACCCAGTTCCGCCGCGATGGCTTTGTTCGTAAGGCCCGACACGGCAAGGTCGAGCACCTCCTGCTCGCGCGGTGTCAGTTCTGGTCCAGGCTCGGGGTCTCCCGGGTTCATCAGCAGTCCTCATTCCTCCGCGTCATCTTGGAACGAGACTAGCCCCGGTGACTGACCGTTGTCCCTACCCTCCCCAGCTGCCTTCAGTGGCTCTTCCGCCACATCGAAACATGGTCCGTGCTCTCGGGTAGCGCATCAGTATCGGGCTTGTCAGCGAAGGGCCTGTTTCCGATAGGCGCATCCCCAGAACGCCAAAAGAGGCCGGAAAAACCGGCCCCCTTCGTGTTTGGTTGCGAGGTCGGCCTACCGCCGCGCGATCTCGATGTACTCCCGGTTGCTTGCACCCTCGTAGAGCGCGTTCGGGCGCACGAGCCGGTTATCGGCGTACTGCTCCAGCATGTGTGCGGTCCATCCCGCGATCCGCGACATCGCGAAGATCGGCGTGTACAGGTCGCTCGGAATGCCGAGCATCTTGTAGACCGACGCGCTGAAGAAATCGACGTTCGGATAGAGCGGCTTGCCCTCAAGCTTTCGCGCAAGGTAGTCACGCAGCTTCAGGCTCAGGTCGAAGTACTTCCGGTCGGGCGAAACCTCAGCCAGTTCGTGCCCGAGTTGTTCGAGGATGTTCGCACGCGGATCGGTCGTCTTGTAGACGCGGTGGCCGATCCCCATCACGCGTTCGCCCCGGCCGAGCATCGCCTCGACGTACGGCGCGATGTTCTGCTCGGTCCCGATCGCCTCGACCGTCTTGTAAACGGCTTCGTTCG
Source organism: Tepidiformaceae bacterium (assembly GCA_049662005.1). GTDB lineage: Bacteria > Chloroflexota > Dehalococcoidia > Tepidiformales > Tepidiformaceae > Amarobacter. Next base: position 1,668 of record JBATAT010000282.1, on the reverse strand, counting down.
CGCCGCCATGCAGCGGCCCCTTGAGCGTGCCGATCGCTGAAGCGGTCGCGCTATACATATCGCTCAACGTCGAGGCCGTGACCAGCGCCGAGAACGTCGAGGCGTTCATCTCGTGCTCGGCATGCAGGATCATCGCCACGTCGAACACCCGAGCCTCAAGTTCGTTGGGCTCCTTCCCGTTCAGCATCCAGAGGAAGTTTGCCGAGTGGCCAAGGTCATCCCGCGGCGCAACGGGTTCGAGGCCGTTGCGCAGCCGGTGGAAGGTCGCCAGAACCGTTGGCATCCGGGCCGTCAGCCGCGCGGCCGTAACCTTCAGCTGTGAATTCGTCAGGTCGCTCGATTTCGCATCCAGCGCACCCGTGATGATGACCGCGATTTCGAGCGACCGCATCGGCCGGATCTTGCCCACGATCTCACGCAGGATCCTCGAATTAAGCTCCGAAAGCGGTCGCTCTTCCCGCAAGTTGGTTTTCAATGTCTCCAGTTCAGCCGCGGACGGGAGCCGCAGGTTCCAGAGCAGGAACGCCACTTCTTCGAACGAAGAGTTCTTGGCCAGGTCATGAATGTCGTAGCCGGAATAGATCAGTTCGCCCTTTTGGCCGTCGATGCGGCAGAGCTTTGTGGCCGCGACGTTGACGCCTTCCAGGCCTCGAGAAACAGTTTCAGTAGTCACACGCATTACTCCTGCGAGATTGTATACAGCCGCCGAATTCTATCACCAGCGTCCAGAACTGTCCGGATGCGTGCCCACCCGCGACCGGATCTTCATTCGCTGCTCACGCCGTTCGCTCGCGTGTGAACTGCCCACATGGGCATAAACCTCTGCTCTTTCGGACATCGCCCGGATTACTTGCAAATCGTCCCGTAGTATGGAGATGAATCCATTGGGAGGATCAAGTTTCGTGTCTCAACGATTTGCCGCACGCTTCAGGCCACTTGTGGCCGCCATTCTCGCGTTACTCGTCGTCGGCATCGTGGGAGTTGGCTGTGCCGATTCCACGCCGCCAGAGGTCGATGCAATTCTTTTGCCTCCACCCGCTGTGCCCGCCGCGCTGAACCGCTCCACGACCCACGTCAAAGTCCACCTCGAGGCGAAAGAGGTCGTCAAAGAGATCGCTCCGGGCGTGACCTACAACCTCTGGACCTTCAACGATACGGTCCCAGGTCCACTCATTCGCGTGCATGTTGGCGACACGGTTGAACTCACCCTCACCAACAACGGGTCGAGCACGGTAACCCACAACATCGATTTGCACGCAGTCACCGGGCCTGGTGGTGGCGCTGGCGCCAGCACCGTCGCCCCCGGCGAATCAAAGACGTTTACCTTCAAAGCAACGGCGGCCGGACTTTTCGCCTACCACTGCGCCGCCGGAATCGTTGCTGACCACATCGCCAATGGCATGTATGGCGGCATTCTTGTCGAACCGTCGAACGGCCTTCCGAAGGTTGATAAGGAGTTCTATGTCGGCCAGACCGATATGTACACCAGCGGCGACACCGGAGCGAAAGGTCTCCAGGATCTCGACATCCAGAAGCTCATGGATGAGACACCGACCTACGTCGTCTTCAACGGCAACACAAAGGCCCTCGCCGGTAATAATGCGCTCCGCGCGGAAGTCGGCGATACCGTTCGCATCTACTTCGTTAACGGCGGCCCGAACCTCACCT
>JBATAT010000281.1:0-2941 GCA_049662005.1 Tepidiformaceae bacterium | reverse complement strand
GAAGTTCCGGTCGCTCGTGGCGACGCGGTCGAAGGTGTAGGGGGTCTGGTGGGTCAGGTACTCATCGGCAGCGGTGATGGCCATGGATTCGTGGCTCCGGGGGTTTTGCCGGGACTGTAGGGGAGTGCGGTGGTGCTGTCGAACGGTGGGCCCACACAAAGGACGCAAAGCCCTTGAGAATCAAGACACGCTTTGTTTGCTTTGCGGCCTTTGTGTGGGTTGGACGGCCACGAGCGCGAAACGCTTAGAATGGCGGCGATGAGTGACACAACTCCACTCGAGACCATTATTCCCCGGATCCTGGACCATTTTGCGGCGAAGAACGCGGCGAGGGAGCAGGCGCTCTCGGCCAGCCGGGCAATCATCCGAATGAGCGCGAACAGCATCCGGGCGGTGCACCGTGGGCAGTTCGGCGCGGCGCAGGAGCAGCTCGCCGAGGCGAAACGGGTGCGGGATGCGGCCGTGCAGGCGTTGGACGGCCACGCCGATGTCTACTACGCGGGTTTCCTTCACGATGCGCAGAAGGAATACGCCGAAGCGCGGACGACGCTGGCTCTGCTCAGCGGGGGAAGCATCCCTTCGCCGGAAGAACTGGGCGTGGAGTACCCGGCGTACCTGAACGGCATCGCGGAGGCGGTTGGGGAAATGCGCAGGATGGTGCTCGATCGGCTCCGACGGAGCGAATACGACGGGTGCGAAGAGATCCTGCAGGGGATGGATGACATCTACTCCGTGCTCGTGACCATCGACTTCCCGGATGCGATGACCGGCGGACTTCGGCGCACGACCGACCAGACCCGCGGCATTCTCGAAAAAACGCGCGGCGACCTTACGATGGCGATGGTGCAGCGCCAGGTGATCCGCGCGATGGACTCGGATTGAGCGATCCTGGGGCGGAGTTCTGGGGTTTCCGTAGCACAATCGAAACACGGGGACGGTATCCTGCTGGCGCGGGTGGGGTATGCCTGCCGCGGAAGAGGTTGGGATGAGTGAATCAGCGGACTACGTGATTTCGGCCTGTCGTGAGAACGACGTGAAGTTCATCCGGCTCTGGTTCACGGATATCGTCGGTGCCCTCAAGAGCTTCGCGATCACGGTCGAGGAACTCGAGAAGGCGCTCGAAGAAGGCATGGGCTTCGATGGTTCGAGCATCGAAGGGTTCGCCCGGATTGACGAATCGGACATGATTGCCAAGCCGGATCCCGCGACCTTCCAGCTGGTGCCGTGGCGTCCGAAAGAATCTGGCGTCGCTCGCATGTTCTGTGATATTTACCACCCGGATGGCAAGCCGTTCGAAGGCGACCCGCGATTCGTGCTGAAGCGGCAACTCAAGCGGGCAGCGGATCTTGGCTACACGTTCTACGTCAGCCCGGAGATGGAATACTTCTACTTCAAGGATGCAACTGGCCGGGAGCCACTCGATCGCGGTGGCTACTTCGACCAGGTTTCGGATGCCGGGAGCGACCTCCGCCGAGAGACGGTGCTCACGCTCGAGGCGATGGGCATTGAGGTTGAGTACAGCCATCACGAGGTAGCGCCGAGCCAGCATGAAATCGCGTTGCGCTACACCGACGCACTGACGATGGCCGACTCGGCGATGACCTACCGGCTGGTGGTCAAGGAGATCGCGCTCGCGAACGGGGTGTATGCGACCTTCATGCCGAAGCCGATGGCGGACCAGAATGGGAGTGGAATGCACGTTCACCAGTCGCTCTTCAAGGGCGAACGGAATGCATTCTTCGATGCGGCCGACGAGTACCACCTGAGCGCGATCGCTCGCGGGTACATCGCCGGACTCTTGCACAACGCACGAGCATTGACGCTGGTCACGAACCAGTGGGTGAACAGCTATAAGCGGCTGCTGCCCGGCTTCGAAGCACCGGTCTACCTGAGTTGGGCGCGGCGCAATCGCAGTGACCTGATCAGGATTCCTGAATACAAGCCGGGACGCGAAACGCACACCCGCATCGAGTACCGTTCGCCGGACCCGGCGTGCAACCCCTACCTCGTTTACGCGGTGGTGTTGGCGGCGGGCCTGGACGGCGTGGAAAACGAACGTCCGTTGCCAGCACCGGTCGAAGAGAACGTCTTCGATATGAGTGCGGAAGACCGCAAAGCGCGCGGCATCGAGACGCTGCCCGGGAGCCTTATCGAGGCAATCGAGACGGCCGAACGCAGCCCGTTTCTTCGTTCAGCACTCGGCGACCATACGTTTGAATCGCTGATCCAGAACAAGCGGATCGAATGGGAGCGCTACCGGAGGCACATCAGCGACTTCGAGATCGCCGAGTACCTGCCGATCCTGTAGATGGCGGTGGCCGGGCGCTCATCTTCCGAGTAGCATCTGCGCATGCCGTTCTATGAATATGCCTGTGTGAAGTGTGGATCGCGAGACGAAATTTTCGCGCGCAGCATCTCGACGCCTGTCACGCCGCCAACGTGCAAGGCCGCCGGTCGCGAGCGGGGCCACGAGATGCGGCGAATTATGAGCAAGATCATCCGGCAAAAAACGCTTTCGGATCAGATCCAGGAAGCGGAGGCCAAGTACGGCAAAGAAATTAACGACGTACTTGGCCCGACCCCGGATGTTGGAAAACTGAGCCGGCGCTACGAGCAGCTGGCGAAGGAACTCCCGCCAGAGTAGGCGAGCCACTACCCCGATACCGTGGAGAAGACCATTGGCTGACACCGTACTTTTCGAAACCCGCGGCGCGGTGGGACTCATTACCCTAAACCGTCCCGAATCGCTAAACGCCATGGATCCGGCGATGTTGAACACCATGCACCGGATTGCGGCGAAGGCAGCTGACAGCCCGGCGATTCGCTGCCTGGTTGTCACCGGCAACGGCCGGGCGTTTTCGGCGGGGGGCGATGTGAAGGGCATGGCAGCGAGGCCAGCAACTGATGGGAACGGCACCGGCGGGGCACTTGGCGGCGTCGA
>JBATAT010000280.1:0-12981 GCA_049662005.1 Tepidiformaceae bacterium | reverse complement strand
CACCCGTCGATCGTTCCGTTTCGTTCATGTGCGCGTAAATCGACCACCATGGGGTGTCGGGGTGGTCAATGACCACATTGATGCCGAAGCTGCCATTGCCCCAGCCATCTCCCGGGCGATGCACGGTGATCGTGCCGCCCGCGGGGGCGAAGATCGGTGTACCGGCCGGCACGTGGCCAATATCGATGCCGCGATGCAGGTAGTTGCCATAATCCTGGCGGTAACCGCCGGTCACCACTGCCGGCGGCATATCGAGCGGCCAGCGGACGAAGCTCAGTCGCCCCGGCACGATCGGTACGGTTTGCTCCGGCGCTGCCGCTGCTGCTGCTGCGGCAGTAGTCGCCGATTCCGGCGTGGGTTCGGCTGCACCGGGCCTTCGGATTCGCTGGCCAACGAAGATGAGCGCCGGGTTCACGATCCCGTTGAGTTCGGCGATGGCGGCGACCGTGGTGCCCCACTGCTCGCCCAGTGCCCCGAGGGTATCGCCGGCGTCTATCGTGTAGCTGGTAATGCCATCGCCCGCTGGTGCAGGGCCACGTCGCGATCCGGCCATCTGCCCCGGGAGAAGAAGCTCCCAGCCAACCTGGATCATCGATGCGTCGTGCACGAGGCCAGAGTTCGCGGCGAGGATCAGGTCGAGTTCGCAATCATGCTGGGCGGCGATTCCAGAAAGCGTATCGCCGGGTTGCACGGTGTAGGTCAGGTTTTCGGTGAATCCTCGTGGCATACTTCCACCTCCGGGCAGGCACGATTAGACCCGTCGCGGGCAGCGATCACAAGTGGTGGATGTCACAGAGTCCGGGAATTGTGCCCGGTTCAGGCTTTACCGAACGCCTCGAGGTCTTCCGGGAGAAGCGCGCCGAACTTCCGTTTGCGCCGGCCGTACTCGGCGAGCGCGATATCGGTGTCCTCGCGCCCGAAATCGGGCCAATAGGTGTCGGTGAAATACAACTCGGCGTAGGCCGCCTGCCAGAGCAGGAAGTTGGAGATGCGCATATCGCCGCCCGTGCGAATGAGCAGGTCCGGGTCCGGAGCGCCAGCCGTAGAAAGGTGTTCCGAAATAGCCTCTTCGGTCACCTCCGAGGCCGTCAGTTCGGCTCGCATCATTGCCTGCACCGCCATCATGATGTCGTCGCGGCCGCCGTAGCTGAAGCAGATGTTCAGTGTCATCCGTTCGTTGTCGGCGGTGAGGTGGATAGCGTCATCGACTTGCTTCTGGAGCCAGTCGGGCAATGTCTCGAGGTGCCCGAGCATCTGCAGCCGGATGCCGTTCTTGTGGAGGTTGTTCAGTTCGCGTTTGATGAAGTAACGCAGCAGCCGGATGAGCATCCGCACTTCACGCTGGGGGCGGTTCCAGTTTTCGGTGCTGAACGCGTAGAGGGTCAGGTACTGGACTCCGTGGTCGGCGAAGCGTTCGATCACCCGGCGGATATTCTCGGTGCCGGCGCGGTGGCCGGCAGCCCGCGGGAGGCCGCGCTGGGTGGCCCAGCGCCCGTTCCCATCCATGATGACGGCGACGTGGCGAGGCACACGACCGCTCGAAATCGGCGAAATAAGGTCGCCGAGGAAGTTGGCCGCTTCTGTGGCCGGTGCGGTTGCCTGCTCAGACTTCAAGCAGGTCGGCCTCCTTGCGCTTTGCTTCGACGTCGATATCCGCAATGTGACGGTCGGTGATCTTCTGCAGTTCGTCCTCGCTCCGCTTCAGGTCGTCCTGCGAGACGTCGCCATCCTTTTCCGCCCTCCGCAGTTCATCGTTCGAGTGGCGGCGAACGTTGCGAACGGCGACGCGCGCCTCTTCGGTCTTGGTGTTCAGCAGCTTCACGAGGTCCTTGCGTCGTTGTTCCGTCAGGGTCGGGATGGGCAGCCGCATCGTTTGCCCATCAATGTTGGGGTTCAGGCCGAGATCAGAAGCCTGGATCGCTTTCTGGATCGCCGAAACGGCGCCGCGATCCCAGACCTGGATCGTGAGCATCCGCGCTTCGGGCGCGTTGATGGTGCCCAGCTGCTTGAGCGGCGTGATCGCTCCGTAGTATTCGACAGGCAACGTTTCGATGAGACTAGGATGCGCCCTGCCGGTTCGAATCCCGTTAAGTTCGCGTTTAAACGCCTCGATTGCGGAGTCCATTTTGTCCTCGGCAGTCAGGAGAATCTCGTCTGGATCGGCCATGGAAGTCCCTCCTTGAATTGGGCCGCGAATCGGCGGTTCGCTAGACCGTTGAAGAAACGATCGTCCCAATTCTATCGCCCCGGAGCGCGTGGAACACGGCATCGGGCTCGTCCACATCGAAAACGACGATGGGCAGGTTGTGTTCCATGCACATGGAGAGGGCCGTGATATCCATTACCGCGAGCCGTTTCTGGATCGCTTCGATGTGCGTCAGGTGCTCGTATTTCGTCGCTGTCGGCACCTTCTTCGGGTCGGCATCGTACACGCCATCGACGCCGTTTTTCGCCATCAGAAGAACTTCGCAATCAGTTTCGATCGCCCTCAGGGCGCCCGCGGTGTCCGTCGTCATGAAGGGGTTGCCGGTGCCCGCGGCGAAGATCACCACGCGGCCCTTTTCGAGGTGGCGGATGGCCCGGCGGCGGATGTATGGCTCCGCCACCTGCGCGATGGGCAAAGCCGTCTGAGTCCGGACATCGGCGCCAGCCTTTTCGAGGGCATCCTGGAGCGCGAGCGCATTCATGATCGTGCCGAGCATCCCGGCGTAATCGGCAGTCGCGCGATCCATCCCGGTCTCCGCCTGCGTTGCGCCTCGCCAGAAATTGCCGCCGCCGATGGAGACGGCGACTTCGACGCCCGAATCGAGCGCCAGCTTTATCTGCCGGGCGATGTCTTGGAGGGTGAGCGGATCGATACCAAAATGGCGAGACCCAATGAGGGCCTCGCCACTTAGCTTTACGAGAGCTCGACGTTTTGGTTGCGCGGCGCTCGTGGTCACAGGTCCGCTATCGGCCAAGTTCGAAGCGAGTGAAGCGCCGCACCCGGATGTTTTCACCCGTCTTCGCGACTGCATCCTGGATCAGGCCCTCAATCGTCCGCGAACCGTCCCGGATGAAGGGTTGGCTTAGCAGGCAGACCTCTTCGTCCGAGCCTTCGTGCTTGTCGCGGTCGGGGTCGTCCTTCGAAACGAGCACGGGACTCATCGCCGCGATCTGCATCGCGATGTTCTTCGAAAGCGTCCGGAAGTCCTCCGTCTTGGCAACGAAGTCTGTCTCGCAGTTGACTTCGACGAGCACGCCGATGCGTCCAGCCGCGTGGATGTAGCTCTCGATGATGCCTTCGGATGTGCCCCGTTCGGAACGCTTTGCAGCGGCGGCCATTCCCTGCTCGCGCAGGATCGTCTTGGCCTTGGCGGCATCGCCCCCGGACGCATCGAGTGCGCGCTTGGCGTCCATAACGCCGGCGCCGGTCTCCTCGCGGAGGGCCTTAATCATTTCGGTGGTAACTGCCACGGAACTCTTACTCCTGGGCCGTTGCTTCGGCAGCCGGTGCGGCAGCGGCAGGGGCCGCTACTGCGGGTTCTTCCACGGGCTTAGCGCCCGCAGCAATGGTAGTCACGGTTGGGCCAGATTCGTCCGCGCCGGTGTCCTCGGGGGTCGCCGAGAATGTACCGGCAGCAACGCCGGCCTCCGCAGCCTTTTCGAAGTCTTCGACGGCAACGCCGGTCCCGGGGCCAACGCCCGATTCCTTTGCCGCCCGCCCTTCGATCGCCGCATCGGCAACTTTCCCAAGGATCAGCTTGATCGCGCGGATCGCGTCGTCGTTGCTGGGGATTGGATAAGCAATCGGGTCCGGATCGCAGTTCGTATCAACGAGCGAGACGATTGGGATACTCAACCGCTTGCACTCGGCAACCGCGATGGCCTCTTTCACCGTATCGATGATGAAGACTGCCGAAGGCAGCCGGTCCATCTGCTTGATGCCACCGAAGTAGCGGTTCATGCGTTCGATCTCGTTCGAGATATCGAGCTGTTCTTTCTTCGTCAGCCGGGAGTAGTCTCCGCGCTCCATCGAACTCTCGAGCGTCTGCAGATGCTTAATCCGGCTCTGGATCGTGCGAAAGTTCGTCAGTGTGCCGCCGAGCCAGCGGTTATTCACAAATGGGAGCCCGGCGCGTGTGGCCTCGAGTTCAACCGTCTCCCGGGCCTGCTTCTTGGTGCCGATGATGAGCACATCGGAACCGGTGGCGACGACATCACGGATAAAGGTGATGGCTGCGTCCAGCCGGGTGACGGTCTGCTGCAAGTCAATGATGTGGATGCCGTTGCGCTCGGTGAAGATGAAATGCTTCATCTTTGGGTTCCAACGGCGGGTCTGGTGGCCAAAGTGGACGCCAGCTTCGAGCAGTTGCTTCATGCTTACGGGGGTTACCAGGGAGTCCTCCAACGTGCGGCGTCATAGATTTGGCCTTCCTCGGAAGAACCACGGCGCCGCCTGAGAAACACAACTGTTTCAGAATAAACCAGACTCGGGCTTTACGGAAGCAAACTCGAAACCACGCTATGGATAGGAAACCTAACCGTTTGCCTCTTGACAGCCCTATTTTGGAGTTGCATATTCCTCCGCAAGGAAGGAGGTGATGTGCATGGACTTACACAGTCGTAGTTACGACCGGACTCTGGCACAGGAGGTGACCGCCTCCTAGGACGATGTTTCTAGCAGGTGTCATCCAATCCTCCTAAGACTACTTCGGTCTTAGCTACGAAAGGGCCCTCGGGATAATGACCGAGGGCCCTTTATTATTGCCCTCGCCTTCGGCGCATCTCCCTCGAAAGTGTGAGGCAGCGCACACAAACGCCGCGTATGGTCATCAGGCATGCCAGAGGCCCAGCCCCTCGACCTGAACGCGTTCACCTGCGCGCTGACGACCGCCGCCATCGGCCGGTATATCGACTACCACGAGTCGCTCGCTTCGACGATGGACACGGCTCGCGAGCTGGCCGCCGCCGGCGCCGCGCATGGCACCCTGGTACTCGCCGAAGAGCAAACGGCTGGCCGCGGCCGTCGTGGCCGGAGCTTCTTCAGCCCGGCTCGCGAAAACCTCTACTTCACCCTTGTCCTGCGACTGCCCCTTGCGGTCCACCGCCGCTTGCCGGTTGTCTTGCCCCTCGCCGTCGCCCGCGCAATCAAAGCCGAAGGCGTCGATGCCCGGATCAAATGGCCGAACGACATCTGGATCAACGACCGCAAGGTCTGCGGGATGCTCATCGATGGCGAGTTGACCCACGACGGGGGCCTCGCCTTCCCCGGCATTGGTGTGAACGTGAACGGCGATCCGACGGACAATCCCGAGCTCAGCGAAATTGCCACCAGCATCGCGCGCGAACTTGGCCACGATGTCAGCCGGGAGCGCGTCCTCGCGAACATCTGCAATGCGCTCGAACCACTCCTCGCGGCCCCGCTCCCGGAGCTCGTGCGCGAATACCGAAGCCTCAGCTGCACGCTTGGACGCCAGGTCACCGTCAACCCGGTCGCGGGCGAAACGTTCGATGCGACCGCGTTAAGCATCAGCGACGATGGCGAGCTCATGGTGCGCAGGGCAAACGGCCTCGTCGTCGCCATCAACGCCGCCGATGTCAGTGTCCGCCCGCGGTAGCGAAAGCGGTAGCCACTTCGTCACCCGGCACGCATCGCTGGTGACCCTCAATCGCTCTTGGGCTATCGTTCTGGGGTGACCTTCGAGGAGATGTTCGAACTCGCCGTTAGCCGCAAGCAAGAAATGCCCGCGGGTTCCGCCACCGCCGACCTGTTCCGGGGCGGGCCGCACGCGATTGGCAAGAAGTTGGTCGAAGAAGCGGCCGAGAGCTGGATGGCGGCTCGCTTCGAGAGCGAGCAGGATCTCTCGGGCGAACTCGCCCAGGTTCTCTACTACGTTGCCTGCATGATGGCGGAAAAAGACATCTCACTCGAGGACGTGTACCGCCAGCTATGATCAAAATCGCGTTGCCGAACAAAGGTGTCCTTTTCCAGCCGACTATCGAAATGATCTCCTCGTGCGGCTATCGCGTGGCGAAGACCGGTAGCGCACTCTCTTCGATCGACACCGAAAACAACGTCGAGTTCTTCTTCCTCCGGCCGAGCGATATTCCCGTTTACGTCGCCACAGGAATCCTCGATGGCGGCATAACCGGGAAGGATTTCGCAGCCGAAAAAGGCATTAGCCACGAACCCGTGATCGACCTGAACTATGGCCATTCGCAGTTGCGGGCCGCCGTCCCTGATGATTCACCGGTCACCTCGCTCGATGAATTCGCGCGGCTGCGCATCGCGACCTCGCTTCCGGGAATCGTGCGTTCCTACTTCGCGCCGAAGGAAGTCGAGATTATCGAGCTCGAAGGTGCAGTCGAAATTTCCGTGCAGCTCGGGATAGCTGAGGGCGTCGTCGATGTGGTCGATACCGGCACGACCTTGCGCCAGGCCGGGCTGCGCGTTGTCGGCGAGCCGCTTTTCGCATCGAACGCCGGCCTGTTCACCCACCCCGAACGCAGCGAAGCGCCGGAGATGACGGTCCTGCGCCACCGCCTCGAGGGAAAACTCGTCGCCTACGAGTACATGATGGTCGAGTACGACGTCCCGGGGGATATCCTTCAGCGCGCCTGCGAGATCACGCCCGGGCTCGAATCGCCGACCATCACGAAGCTCCAGCGCGAAGGCTGGTACGCCGTGAAGGCCATGGTGAAAAAGCGCCAGGCCAACCGGATCATGGATGAGCTTTCGACGCTTGGCTGCCGCGGCATTCTGCTCACCGGCATCGAGAGCGCCCGGATCTAATCGTCGAGCGGTTGCCCGCAGGCTTCGAGCACACCATCGAGTGCCCGTTGGACGTCGTCGATATCCGCTTGCGCTCGCGCCTCGATGCCGTTCCGCACGAGTCGTGCTTGGCGAACCAGCGCTTCGTGCACGCCCGTTCGACTGGTCGAACGCCCTATTTTCTCCAGCATATCGAGCAGGTGGATCGTCACTGCAACGCTCGATGCCCCGTACTGACGAATCTGGTTGCAGGCACTATCGAGGAAGTCCTCGAACGTGCGGGGCACGGCGATCACGCGAATCGTCCCGTCGTGGTCACGGCGGTACACCGAAGGAAAGTCACGGTTCGCCAGCCGGTGCAATGCCTGGCCAAGCCGGTCGATGCAACTCATCGCCGTGAACGGGTCGTTGATGCCAGGAGAGAGCGCGCGCACAGCAACCTCGACGAGCTGGTCTATCGGGAAACGTGCATCCTGCTCCTCCGTTCGTTGGATGCCCAGGATGAACGTGTGGCCGATCTGGCGGAGGCTTTCTTCACTGATGTGATCGCCGGGCCACGCGAACGCGATCGTCTGGTCCTTGAACACAAAATCTCCCGGCTTCACATCCAGCCGCACTACCACGGATGATCCGCGTGCGGCTTCCATCAACCCGCCGTTGTCGATCGCGCGGATGTACCCGCTCCCGGGCGCTGGCACTCGTCCTGGCGCCGTCGCCGAGGTCAACGCCTGGAGTTCCGCCGCCGGAAGCGCCTCTTCAAGTCCGTTCCCGGTTCCCAGTTTCTCCGGAAAGAGGCGGTCGATGGCGTGTTCCAGTTCATTACTCGCCGAGGCGATCACATGGGACGCCTGGATGGACGCCGCCGCGTGATCGATGAAGTAGATGAGCACCGCGATGTTGGCGATCGCCAGGAGAATGGCCACCGTAACCGAGATGTATGGGACAAATGCGACCTCTTCGACGCTCTGGACCCTGCGCAGGACGAGGATGCAGTAGAGGAATGTGCCAATGAACGTGCCGAGCACGATCTGGTTGCCCGTATCGCGCATGAAATTCCGCAGCAGGCGCGGGCCGAACTGGCTCGATGCCAGCGTCAACGCGGCAATCGTGATCGAAAAGGTCGTCCCGGCCACGGTGATCGTCGAGGCTGCAATCGCGCTGAGGATTGCGCGAGCCCCATCGGCGCCACCCGTGTAGATCCAGGGCGCCTGGTCCGCAAGGTCCCGGCTTCGATGCGAATCGACCTCCACGAGCGCCAGCGCCATTATCGCCGCGAGCACGGTCATCCCACCCGGCAACGCCCAGTAGGTCGAACGCAGATCCTCCCACCAGCTCATGATCCGTGTCGTCATGCGTCGGATCCGCTGCGGTCCGCTTGATGGTCAGACCGATCATTCGCCCCCGGCTCCGGCCCGGTGGTTCGCCGAAGAGGCGGAGGAGGCTCCGCTTTTCCGCGCGGCCAGCCCTCGCGTTGTTTCCCCCGCCGGCCATCAGTCTCCTCCGATTGGTCGTGGAAGAGCGTCACCTGTGTGGGGAATGGCATATCAATGCCATTTGCATCGAAGAGGTACTTGATCGACGTCAAGACGCGATCCCGGTAGTCGAGTGCGTGTGCCCGCCGAGGCGGCTCGATCCACCACCTCGCGCGCAGGATGACCGCACTGTCGCCCAATTCGTGCGTGAGCACATCTGGTACTGGTTCAGCGAGGACGCCCTCTACGCCCCCGATCGCCTGCAAAATGAGCCGCTTCGCCGTGTCGATATCATCCCCATAGCCAATCCCAACGTCGTATTCGAGCCGGCGGCTACTGAACGCTGTGTTCACCGTGACCGGGTTGGTGAAGAGCTGCCCATTGGGGATAACAATCCTTCGCCCGTCGTACGTGCGGATCGTCGTCGCCCTGGTCTGGATGTCTTCGACCGTGCCCTCGAATTCGCCGAACACGATCTGATCATCAATTTTGAACGGTTCGGTCAGCAGGATGAGGATGCCAGAGAGGAAGTTCTGAAGGACGTCGCGGAAAGCGAAGCCGATAGCGACGCTCCCGATGCCGAGGATCTGGATCAGGTCAGCTGGCTTGAACTCCGGAAACACGATGATGCAAGCGATAAGGAACCCGATCAGGATGGTCAGCGCCTGGGCGAGCCTCCCCAGGACGAAACCGAGGTTTCGCCGGCGCCCCGCGCGGTCGCTGATTCCCCGGACGGTTCGGCGTATCGCACTGGCCACAACCACGAAAAGGACAAAGACAACTATCGCCGCCACGATTGCCGGAAGCGCATCGAGGAATCCGTTCCACGAGTCCCTGAGTTGATCAATGGCTGGCGTTTCTTCGAAATGCATGTCCGTCCCTTAGTCTCGACGATGGTGCTTCGATCCATTCGGCGGCAGCCGCTGACTTGCCTGCCATTGGCTAACGCCTCGAAACGCCTCCGCGAACTGTACCTGCCGAGCCATCGATTGGCTTTGCACCTTACAATAGGGCAATGCCCCCGATTACCCTGCACATGGTGCTCGCCCGCCAAATTGCGGCCGACCTGGCGAACGATGACCTCTCGCCGGATTCGTGCCACTTCCTGCTCGGGGCAACTTCGCCCGATATCCGCGTGATTACGAAGCAGGACCGTTTAAGCACACACTTCTTCGACCTGAATGAACACAACCACCAGGACTCGGTGGCAGCCTTCCTCAAAACCTACGGCGAACTCGCCGCACCCGAAAAACTCAACCATCAGACTCGCGCCTGGGCTGCCGGGTACATCACCCACCTCGTGATGGATGAGCAGTACATAACAGGCATCTATCGGCCCTACTTCGCCCAGCACGAAGCGCTCGGCGGTACGATGCGCGCGAACGTGATGGACCGCCTCCTGCAGTTCAGCCTGGACCGCACCTACGGCGACGACCCACAGGTGAAGGCGAACCTCACCGCCGCGCTCTCGGCAACGATCGAGGGCATCCACTGCGGCTTCGTGGATTCGGAGACGCTCGACCGCTGGCGGCAGGTCACGCTCGACGTTGCGAGCCGCGAGATGGATTGGGAGCGAATGCGCGCCATGATCGCGAATCACCTCCGCATTTCCGGACTGCAGGAGGGTGAGACGCTTGGCGGCTTCCTTGATTCGCTCCCCGAACTGCTGGATGAGACAATCGCGCACATAACCAGCATTGAAATCGATGCGTTCGTGCAGCGCGCTACCGATTCCGCGCGTGCAGCCATAGAGAGGTACCTGGGATGCGGATAATCCGCAACGCCGAAGAGGGCAAGGAACTCTTGCTTTCGCGCCGGCCGCTCGAAAACGACGAACTCCCCATGGACATCCGGGAGACGACTTTCAAGACGTTCGGTCAGGAGCTGAGCCCGGACGAAGTCGTCCGCCGCATTATTCGCGACGTGCGCGATGATGGCGACAACGCCGTCCGCTACTACAACTCCAAACTCGACGGTGCGACCGTTGGCGACCTTCGCGTGAGCAGGGATGAAATCGCCGCCGCCTACAACGTCCTCGATGGCGAACTCATCGAAGCGCTCAAGTTCGCCGCCGAACGCGTGCGCCGCTACCACGAGACGCAGCTTCGCGGTGCGATGTTCGATTTTCAACAGAATGGCCTCGGCCAGATGACCCGCCCGCTACAGAAGGCCGCGATCTATGTTCCGGGCACCCGCGCGCCCTTGCCGAGCACAGTCCTGATGTGCGCCATCCCCGCGCGCGTCGCGGGCGTGGAGGAAGTCTACCTCGCAAGCCCGGTCCTCCCCGATGGGACAATTCCGCCGGTCAAGCTCGTCGCTGCCGATATCGCCGGGGTCGATGGCGTGTTCAAGGCCGGTGGCGCCCAGGGTGTCGCCGCCTTCGCCTACGGCACCGAAACAATTCCGCGAGTCGACAAGATTGCCGGCCCAGGCGGCCTCTTCGTGACCATCGCCAAGCGCCAGGTCTTCGGGGATGTTGGCATCGACAGCATCTATGGCCCCACCGAGACGGTGATCATCGCCGATGAGAGCGCCGACCCCGAGTTCGTGGCCGCCGACCTCATTGCCCAGGCCGAACACGATGCACTCGCAAGCCCGATCCTGCTGACGCCCTCGCACTACCTCGCCGACAACGTCGCGGCCGCGATCGAACGCCAGCTACCGAAGCTCGAACGAGAAAAGATCGCCCGCGCCGCGATCGACGGTCGCGGCGGCTGCATCCTTGTGAACGACATCGACCACGCGATCGAACTCGCCAACTATTACGCCCCCGAGCACCTCTGCCTCTGCATCGAAAACCCGTCGGCCTATGCGCACAAGGTGCGAAACTGCGGCGGCCTCTTCCTCGGCGAAGCCTCGCCTGAAGCCGTCGGCGACTACACCGCCGGCCCGAGCCACACCATGCCCACCGGCGGCAGTGCTCGCTGGAGTGGCCCCCTCGGCGTGCACGACTTCCTCAAGAAGATGGCCGTGATCAACCTCCCAGAGGACGACATGGAAGAACTGAACCGCTACGCCGCCATCATCGCGCGCGCCGAGGGGCTCACCGGGCATGCCCACGCCGTTGAACGGCGACTCCAGGGTCGCTAAGCACTGGCACGCGACGCCTGAAACCTCACACCTTCACCAGGAGGCCCGAGAGATGGATCTGCGCAAACTGCTTCGAGAAGACATCGACGACCTCGAGGAGTACGTGCCCGTAAAGCCACTGGACGTCCTCGCCCGGGAGATCGGCCTGCCAATCGAACAACTCGTAAAGCTCGACGCCAACGAGAACCTTTACGGCCCCCACGAAGCCGTGCTCGACGCGATCCGTAACGCATCGTTCCATATTTACCCGGACCCGGGCCAGGCTGCCTTGCGCGAATCCATCGCGGGCTATGTTGGCGTCGCATCCGAAAACATCGTCGCGGGAACCGGCGCCGATGACCTGCTCGACATCCTCATCCGGCTGACGATGCCGCGCGCGATCGCCATCCCCACGCCGACCTTCGGGATGTATCGCTTCCTCGCCAAAGTGTCGCGCGCCAACCCGATCGAAGTACCCCGGCGTCCGAATTTCGACCTCGATGTCGTGGCCATTGGCCACGCGGTCCAGCAGGGAGCCGGGATCGTTTTCCTCACATCGCCCAACAACCCCACCGGGAACCCGGTGAATCGCGCCGAACTCGAAGCCATCTGTGCACTCGATACGCTCGTTGTGGTCGACGAGGCGTACATCGAATTCGGCGGCGAGACGGTTGTCCCGATGATTGCCGATCACCCGAACCTGGTCGTCCTCCGCACCTTCAGTAAGTGGGCCGGGCTGGCCGGCCTGCGGGTCGGCTACTCGGTGAGCCACCCGGATCTCGCCGCGCACATGATGTCGCTCAAGCAGCCCTATAACGTGAACGTCGCGGCCGACGCCGGCGCCCGTGCGGCGATCGCCCACTTCGCCGAGATCAAGGAAACGATCGCCTCCATCGTCGCCGAACGCGACCGCATGGCCGGTCTCTGCGCCGAACTCGGCTGGCTGGCGCCGCTGCCTTCGCAGGCGAACTTCGTGCTCTTCGCGGTCGATGGCCGCAATGCTGCGGATGTCGCTTCCTCACTCCGCGCGAAGGGCGTCCTCGTGCGCTACTACAACCGCCCGGACCTGGCGAACTTTATCCGCATCAGCGCCGGCCGCCCGGAGGACACGGATCGGTTGCTGGCTGCGCTGCGAGCGATCTGAACCCACCCGGATTCGACACAACCCCACCCGATGGCCGATAAAGGCTGCATGATCGCACGCACTGCCACCGTTTCGCGCCGGACCGCCGAGACCAGCATCGACCTGACGCTGAACCTCGATGGCTCCGGGAAGTTCGTCACCGAGACCGGAGTCGGCTTCCTCGACCACATGCTCAGCCACATCGCGAAACACGGCGTGTTCGACCTCGAAGTGCGCTGCACCGGCGACCTCTGGATCGACCAGCACCACTCGGTCGAGGATATCGGTATCGCCCTGGGTCAGGCGCTCGCGCAGGCACTCGGCGACAAGGCGGGGCTCGTGCGCGCCGGTTCGGCTTACATGCCCCTCGATGAGGCGCTGGCCTTCGCCGCCATCGACCTCAGTGGGCGTCCGTATGCGAAGCTCGATCTGAAGCTCCTCGGGAGCGAGCTCGGCGGCATGCCACCGGACCTGTTCAACCACTTCCTCGAATCGTTCGCCTTTGCCGCGAAGATCAACCTGCACATCCGGGTCATCGAGGGGGTGAACGACCACCACAAGAT
>JBATAT010000279.1:0-2564 GCA_049662005.1 Tepidiformaceae bacterium | reverse complement strand
GACTGGGGCCCGATCCAGCACGAGGGCAACCTGCACGACCGTGCCACCTACCGCTACTACTGGCAGCAACTGCAACGCGCCCGGATCCAAAACGTCGCCCTCAGCCAGGAAGTTACCGACCGCTTCTTCAGCGAAGCCGTCCCCGCCTGATTCGCTGACCGCGCACTCCCTTCTCCCGGCATGGGAGAAGGGCCGGGGGATGAGGGAATGGCCATTGCGCTGCTCGGCGGGACCTTCGACCCGCCCCACATCGGCCACCTGCTGCTCGGCGAATGCGTCGCGGAGCAGTTCGAGTGCGCGCGTGTCCTCTTCGTCCCCGCCGGCGACCCCTACCGGAAGACCGGCACCGACACGCCCGAGAACCGTGCCGCCGGGGTCCATTCCCGGAGCGTGACGCCCGCGCGTCAGCGCCTGGCTATGGTCGAACTCGCCGTTGCCGGTAACCCCTGCTTCGTCGCCGATGGCAGGGAGGTTCGCCGTACCGGCCCCTCCTACACGGTCGATTCCCTGCGCGAACTCCACGCCGAGGGCCACGCCGAGATTATCCTCGTCCTCGGCAGCGATGCCCTCGCTGACCTGCCGAACTGGCGCGAACCGGCTGAGATTCGAAGGCTCGCCCGGATCGTCATCGCCCAGAAGGAACCTGGCGCCGATACCGGCGGTTTCGAACGGGTCGAAATGCCCCTGCTTCGAATCAGCTCGACCGCCATTCGCGAGCGGGTTCGCCGCCGCCTCTCCATCCGTTACCTTGTTCCCGATGCAGTTCGCGAATTCGTCGATACGAACCTGCTCTACCGGGATGGCGAATAGCCGGGCGGTGCGCTGTAATCGAACGTGAGGGGTGAGCCGAAATGGATTTGAGCCAGGATACCGCGAAGCGCCAACCGGAAAGCGGGAAAGGGGCACCGGGCACGACCTACACACTCGTGCTCCTGCGCCACGGCGAAAGCACCTGGAACCTGGAGAACCGATTCACCGGCTGGCACGACGTGCCGCTGTCCGAAACCGGGACCACAGAAGCGCTCGAGGCGGGCCGATTGATGCGGGAAGCCGGTCTCCACTTCGATGTCCTCCACACCTCCCTCCTTCGTCGGGCCATTCAAACTGCACAGATCGCTCTCGATGTCATGGACCAGCACTGGATCCCGGTGAAACGCTCCTGGCGCTTGAACGAACGCCATTACGGCGCGCTCCAGGGCTTGAACAAGAAGGAAACCGCGGAACGGTACGGCGCCGATCAGGTGTTCGCCTGGCGCCGCAGCTTCGATGTCCCTCCACCGCCGCTCGAGTGGGATGACGAACGCCACCCCCGCCACGACCCGCGCTATGCATCCCTCGCCCCGGATGTGCTCCCCGCGACCGAGTGCCTGAAGGACGTCATCGCCCGCTTCCTGCCCTACTGGTACGACGCCATCGTCCCGGATCTTCGCGAGAACAAGACGGTGCTCATCGGCGCCCACGGCAACAGCCTCCGTGCGATGGTCAAGCACCTCGATGGCGTCAGCGATGAAGAGATCGCGGGCCTGAACATCCCCACCGGGATCCCTCTTGTATACACACTCGACGACGACCTTCACCCGGTGAGTTCTGCCTATCTCGGCGACCCGGAAGCCGCGAAAGCCGCCGCCGAAGCAGTCGCCCGCCAGGCCGGGTAGCCGGGGACGTACAATAGGCGTATGTCGATGACCAGAAGACTAGCCCCCGAACTGGAAAATGGCGCGGTGATGAGCCGTGAGGAGTTCCACGCGGCCTACGCGGACTGCCATGAGTTCGACCGTGTCGAGCTTATTGAAGGAGTCGTCTACTTGCCCTCTCCGATCAAGGTCGATAGTCACGCAGACCCCCACGGGCTCATCCTTCTCTGGTTGGGGACCTACGCAGCCGACAAGCCCGGTATCCGCTACTTTCCTCCGGCATCCATCCTCCTCGACGACCAGAACGAGCCTGAGCCCGACGCGATTTTGCTCAAGACCACCGCGGGCTGGCTTAGCGACGATGGCTACATCGCGAAGGCGCCGGAACTGGTCGTCGAGATAGCTGGAAGCTCGCAATCACGCGATCTCAACCAGAAAAAGCGTGCCTACGAGCCAAACGGCATCGCTGAATACATCGTCTGGCAACCAACTTCGGCGACCATCGAATGGTTCGAACTCCAGGATGGTCGTTACGTCCTTCGATCTCAAGACACCGATGGCCGAATCGAAAGCCGCCAGTTCCCCGGCCTGGTCATGGATGTTGCCGCGATGGTGAATCTCGACAGGCTTGGCGCTCTGGCCGCGATTCGTTCCTGAAGCACGCCCCTCCTCACTCAGTGAGCTGCTCGGCCCAGGCGCCGCGAGGCCGCCCACGCCAATCGTGGGTCTCGAATGGCCCGAAGGGGCAGTGGTTCTTCTCCCGTTCGTGACGTTCTGGATGCGGCGTTGCTGCTACGCTTTCTTTGTGAGGGGAATTCACATGCCGCGCATTCGGCCGGCTCACCTGTCCTGGGTGATGCTTCTGGCCCTCGTTCCGATGCTTTCCTTCATGGGGCACTGGCCAACTTCGGTACCGATTCCGGGCACTGA
>JBATAT010000278.1:0-6566 GCA_049662005.1 Tepidiformaceae bacterium | reverse complement strand
CGGTTCCTGTTCACCGATTTCCCGCTCGGGAACCCGTGTGGGTTGCCATGGGATACGGAGATGCAGGCAGCGATCCTGGGGATGGCGTTCGATCTGCTCGAATCCGCTCGCTATCCGTGCACGACGGTCCAGACACCATTCCAGTGGCCGAACGAAGACTGGCGTACGAACTTCATGCGGGTGGATGAGGCTGATCGCGAGCGGTTGAGGGCGATGGGAGAGCAACGCCGCATCGACCAGGCTGGCCGGAAGGCCGCGAGCTAACGCCGGGTTTGGGCAAGCCGGACGCCCGATCTACAGTTGGTGGCCTTCGCCGGGTAGGCCGTGCTTCGCGCGCTGAGCGGATTGGAGTGAGCCGATGGTTTCGGCGCTGCGGTTGTAGATATCGGGCACATCCCACCCGTTGAGGCCGGCGTAGGTGTCGATCTGGCTCCTGTGGTGGATGTCGTGTTCCATCATCATCAGGAGGAGGCGCCAGCCGGGGAGCGTCGCTTCGGTGTCGATCATGTCGATGCGACGATCGAGCCATTCGTCCGGCGTCCCCGCAAGCTTCGAGTTGAACTCGGCGTAGCTTGCCGCAAGTGCAGGCAGCCACTTGTCCCGCGATGAAACATCTGGCGGGGGCGGGCTGATCCAACCGTTGCCGGAGTATGCGCTGGCGAAGTAGAGCCGTGAGCCACACATGTGACCGACCAACTGGTTGATGCCCCAGGCCTTTTCGCCTTCACCAGTGGCGGGGCGCCAGCCATCGGCTGCGGGGGGCAGTGCGGCGATGTCTCGCATAGCGCGTTTGTTCACGCCTTCGAAGTAGCGAAGGATCCCATCGATGTTTCGGAACATTGGCGTCTCCGGGGTGCTTGTATCGTCACCTGTTGGGCCATACGCTACGCTCGGCGCCCCCCGCCCGCATCATGCTAAAGATTGAACTTTCCTACCGCGGAATGGTCGCTGCCGGGCTGGCCCTCCTGACCCTGTGGGCGCTCCTCAATCTCTTTCAGATCTTCTTGCTCGTTATCACGGCGTTCATCTTCATGGCGGCGCTGTTGCCGTTTGTGGAATGGCTCTGCCGCCACGGATTCCATCGCGTGGTGGCGGTACTCCTCATTATGTTGGGCGTCCTCATCGTCCTCGGTGGAGTGATCGCCATCGTCGCGCCGGCGATGATCGACGAATTCCGGGACCTTCGGTCGAACCTTCCGGAAGATGCTCAGCGGTTCGAAGACCTGATGTCGGATTTCGGTTTCGAAACGGAGCGTTGGGACCTACCTGAACGTGCCGACGAGATCGAATGGAACAAGCTCGTCAGCGGTGACCAGGCACTCGATTTCGGGCAGCGTGTGGCGCTGGGTGTTATCTCGGCGTTTACGGTCCTGGTGCTGACCGCCTACCTCCTAGTCGACACGCGACGTCTGCGCACATTCCTCTTCCTGTTCGTTCCCGATGGCCGCGAGCCAGATGCGCAGCACTTTCTGAATGCGCTCTCGCAGGTGGTTGGCGGTTATGTGCGGGGTCAACTCATCACCTCGCTGGTCATTGGGCTGTTTACGACGGCCGTCCTGCTGATCGTCGATGTGCCGAACGCGGTGGCATTCGGGGTGCTGGCAGCATTCGCCGATATTATCCCGCTGGTTGGTGCGTTTATTGCGGTTGTTCCAGCGGTGGTGGCAGCATTCCAGGAATCGCCAACGCAGGCGCTCATCGTCCTCGGGGCGTTGCTCATCTACCAGCAGTTCGAAGACCGGTACCTGGTGCCGAAGATCTACGGGCAAACGCTGAATTTGCCGGCGCTGGTCGTCCTCGTTGCGGTGCTGGTGGGCGGCGAGCTGATGGGCGTCGCGGGGGTCTTACTGGCGCTCCCCACGGCAGCGGCAGGCCGCGTCGTGCTGGAGTACTACCTCGACCGCCGGAACGGGGGCACCGGCATTCCCGAGGAAGATGAGATTCAAATTATGGCCCCAGACGACGCCCCGGAGAGCCCCATGACGGAGCCTGCGTCATGACGCCAACCCGGTGGCGAGGTTTGCATCTTTCCGAACTGCGGACAGTTCGTCTATACCCTTACGCGACCGGGGATAGACTGAAACGCAGCTTATGAGCGCTAGCGCGACCACCATGCAGAACGTTGAGCGCGGCCGCCGGCCCCCATTCCGACTTCACTATGCCTCGTTCGAATCCCGTGTTGCGGCGGGTGCGCTGGATGTGCTGGTGATGTTCATCATCGCGGCGCTACTGGTCACCGCCGGTTCGATCATCGTGCTGATCTCATCGGATTTCGAGAAGGTGGAACCTTCTAGCACCGCCTTGAACGCGTTCTGGGTTTGCGTTGGCTGTATCGCACCGGCACTGCTCCTGTACTTTTTCATCGGATTCGCATGGAAGGGCCAAACGATTGGCGCATCGGTCATGCAGGTGATGGTTATCCGTTCGGATGGCCACCCGCTGGGCGTGCTGGGTGCGATGGCGCGGGTGATCGGGTTGCTGGTTTACGTTCTGATCGCCTCGGGAGGGATCATCCTCGCGTACGCGTTCCGGGAGAATGCGCTCATCGCCGGAGGGGCGATCGGCGGCGCGCTCGTTCTCGCGGCGTTCGGGTTCATCTGGGCGGCGTTCGATCGGCACCGGCGGACGCTGCATGACCGCATTGCGGGCACTATCGTCGTGCGGCTCGTTTAGGCTTCGCGCAGGTGTATCCCGATGCCAACGATCCTGAAGTCTCTGTACGTGAACGCGTGTATGGCAGTGCCACTATCTCGGGCGAGGGGCGCCGCTCGTTCGCTGTCGCAATTCTGACCCTTTGCATCCTGGTCTTCGTCGTCTCGTTGAGCTGCCGCCAGGCAACGGCTCCCGGGCCGGCGCGGAACATCCTCGAATCGGGCCTCGTCAGCCTCACGGATATCGATCAGCTACTGGCGGACGAGGGAGCGGAGTTTCGAGCCGATGCCGCGGCCAGCGACGAGAGCAGCATCGAATTGCCCGGTTATCCGCTGGACGTTGTCCTGACCCCGAAGGAAGTGACCGCCAGCACGGACGCAGAGTTACGAACGCTCATCCTGGAACGATCGTCGGCATTGCTTTACGCGCGTGGACTCGATGCTTTCGATCGCACCGGGGAGCAATCACTTCGGCGCTTTTCAATCCAGGGGCTGCTTGAGTTTGGCGTCCGCCAGGTCTCGCAAACGACTCATGATCGCGCGACGCTTCTGACGTTGCTCACCCTGGCCGGCATCGCTCTCTGCGGAGCGATCGTTGCAGCGACGTCGACCGGCTGGGGACGGATGCGGGCGTTGGGCATGGCTGCTGCTGCGGGAGCGCTCCCCGTGGTGCTGGTATTCGTCGTGCTCAGGATGATCGTCGGCCAGGTCGGTGGCGACGATCCGTTCATCGCGGGGTATCGCGAGATTACGGACGCGGCACTTGGCGTCCCGGTTCGGAATGGCCTCATCGTTTTTGGCGCCGGGGTGGCAGTCGTTGCGGTCTCGCTCGTCCTGTCGCGCATCGAACGGCTGGTTAGCAGGCCTGCACCAGTTACCGAAGAGAACCTGTAGGTAAGAGGCGGCCAGACGACATTCCCCGGCGGATGGCGCACACTGGGTGCATGGCCCTCAAGCACCCTGACAGGCCCGCGTGGTTGAAAGTTCGCTTTCCGGCGGGAGGCAACTACGAGCGCCTTCGCGTTTTGATGCGCGAGCAGGAACTGCACACCGTCTGCGAAGAGGCCCGTTGTCCGAACATCGGGGATTGCTGGAGCCGCGGCACCGCCACGTTCATGATCCTGGGCGACACATGCACCCGGTCTTGTGGATTCTGTGCTGTGAAGACTGGACGTCCCGGCGTTCTCGATACGGCCGAGCCACGGCGGGTGGCCCTCGCGATCCAACGGATGGGCCTCCGCCACGCGGTGATCACCAGCGTCAACCGGGACGAGTTGCCCGACGGCGGGGCGCGCATGTTCGCCGAGACGATTCGCTGGGCGCGGAGTCTTTCGCCGGAGACGACGTTCGAGGTCTTGATTCCCGACTTCAAGGGGGATCGAGCGGCGCTAGCGACCGTCCTCGCGGCGAAACCAGAGATCCTCAACCACAACACCGAGACGGTCCCGAGGCTGTACTCGGTGGTGCGACCCCAGGCACGCTACGAACGGTCGCTTGAACTGCTCAGGATGGCGCGAGCGCTGGACCCGGGCACGCTCACCAAGAGTGGCCTGATGGTGGGGCTTGGAGAAACCAGGGATGAGTTGATCGAGGTCTTCCGTGGCCTGCGAGATTCCGCGGTGGACATTCTCACGGTGGGCCAGTACTTGCGCCCGACGCCCGAACACTTGCCCGTCGTTCGATACTGGACGCCGGCGGAATTCGAGGACCTGAAGAGCGAGGCGCAAGCGATGGGATTCCGGCACGTGGAGTGCGGACCGCTCGTGCGAAGCTCGTACCACGCGGAAGAACAGGTGGCCGGCGCGCATCCCGGCCTCTCCCCGCGAAACGGTGAAATGGTTATGATGCCGCTGACTGCAGTTCGTGGGGCGCCTTCGGGAAACCCCTAGGGCATTTGCCCAATTGTGAATAGCGAGCGGCGGGAATACGGTCAGCGGGTGCCACTCTCCGTTATGGAACGTTCCACGACTCCCGAGGAAGCCGAGCGATACCGGCGTGAAGCCATGGGCGCGTTTGCGCACGAGGTTCGAACACCGCTGACCTCGATCAAGATGGTGATGGAACTGGCGCGGCGCCAATCCAGCACGAACGGGCTTGTGCTGGACACGGAGCTCGTAGACATGCTGGAAACATCCGTGAATGACCTGCAGCAGCTCGCCGACGATCTCCAGGAGACGTCGCGGTTGGAGCGAAACAAGCTGAACCTTTCGACCGGTCCGTGCGAACTCTCAGCCGCCATCGAAGCCGCCCGCGAACTGCTTGCGCCAATTGAACTGCGCGGCATGCCGGAGACGGATCTCGAGGGCCCGTGGGATGCGGCACGGCTGGTACGAGCGATTGCCGGCTTCGCCCAGTCGGCCAATCGAATCGGCGACGGTTCCGGGACAGTCCAGTTTGCAGCGGCCCAGCGGAGCGGAACCGCCGAGCTCACCTTCAGCAGCGGCAGGGAGTCGGGTGAGCATCGGGATATCGCAGCGGACGCAGGATTCGCATTTTTCCGTTCGCGCCAGCTTGTCCTTGCGATGGGCGGGTCCGTACACTGCGAACGGGCCGACCGTTTCGCGACGATTTGTGTCGCGTTGCCTTTGGGTACCCGCGGATGAACGAACCGATGAAGATCTTGCTGGCAGAGGACGAGCGAACGATTTCACGCCTGATTAAGCAGGTGCTGACGAACGCGGGGCACGAGGTGGTGGGAGTACAGAGCGCGGCCGAGGCAGTGGAGCACCTGGAATCGGCCGAATTTGATCTGGTCCTCCTGGATTTGAACCTGGCGGACGGCGATGGAATGCGCGTGGTTAGCGCGCTCGAAGACCGTGCCAGCCACAAGCCACCGGTGGTGCTGATGACCGGCGATGGCAGTATCGATGAGAACGACCCGCGAGCGCGCCGCGTCGCAAGGATCCTGTCGAAGCCGTTCGAACTCGACGAGTTGGAAGAGATCGTTAAGCTCTTCGTCGCCTGAACGACCGGGCCGCCGGTCCTGAGCACCTCGGGCAGCAAAAGCACCCGGAGCAGCCATCCGCGTTCGACCGATGCGATGTAGGCTCAATAAATGCCACGTACCTCTGACATCCCGATCGAGCCGCCGACTGTTTCCGCGCCCACTGTGGTGCGCGCAAAGGAAGACCGTTCCTACCTGGGATTCATCGCGATGGCGCTGATCGCCGCGCTCGGCGGGGGATTCGTGTTCGCGATCTGGATACCGCTGGCTACGACCGGAATGATCGGTGGTGGTGACCGCGTCCCGTGGATGGTCCAGGCGCACGGATGGGTTCAGCTGCAGGGCTGGGCGGGGCTGTTCGTGGCAGGAATGGGGATCCGGCTCATCCCGCGGTTCGCGGGGCGGAAGCCAATTCCGCGAGTTGTAACGCTACCACTCCTGATCGTATTGACCTTCCCGATCGTTCTGCGGATCGCGCTGCAAACGTGGGCCACCGGCGATTTCGCTGACCTTGTTGCGATTGCCATCGGAGTGACCTCCGGGATAGGCCAGGCCGGGGTTGCGGCCGTTTTGGGCGTGACACTGGCGAGGGGCCGGAAGCCTCGCGACCCATGGCGATATTTTGCGTGGGCCGGTGCGGTGTGGTGGGGTGCGTGGGCGATCCTGACGCTGACGCATATCCCTCACGGCGGCATTGCACCGGGGTTGATGCCGATCCAGGACGACGAAACGTTGCTCTGGGTGGTGATGCTCGGGCCGATCGCGAACTTCATCTGGGGTGTCCAGAGCCGCAGTGTGCCGGTCTTCTACGGACGGGGCACTCCGAGCCTCCGGAAGACGATTGTTCCGGGCGTGGCGTTCAACGTCGGGGTCGTGCTGATTGCGGCGTCGCTGTTTGATGACGCAACCGGGTTCCGGCTGGCTGGGGCGGGGTTCTTGCTCGCGGGCGCATCGCTGGTATGGCTTCCGCC
>JBATAT010000277.1:0-1835 GCA_049662005.1 Tepidiformaceae bacterium | reverse complement strand
TGCCCCACCCAATCATCACGAGTTCGCCGACGGACTTCGCAGCGGGAATGTTCATGGCCTATTCAGTCGCCGCGGCGCTGTATCACCGCGAACTCACCGGAAAGGGCCAGTACATCGAGACGAGCCTGTTCGGGGCGGGCCTCTTCCTCCAGTACCGGCCAATGTTTGCAATCGAAAAGTTCGACAAAGAACCGCGCGAGCAGTTCCTCAAAGACGTGAGCGATGCCCGTGCCGAGGGTAAGCGCGCCGACGAGGTCACTGCCGAACGCCGCGCCAGCCCCGACTTGCTGCGGCGGAATAACCCCTACTACAAGGTCTATGAGACTTCCGACGGGTACATCGCGCTCGCCTGCCTGAACAACCGGCTCCGGCGCGCAGCGATCGCAGTCCTCGACGTCGAGGACCCACGCCTGGTCGGTGATAGCTTCGATTTCCAGCGGCTCGGGCCGGATGAAACCCTTGTGCTGGGTGAACTGGTCAGCGCTACGCTTTCCGGCCGGACAACGGACGAGTGGCTCGAACTGTTCGATGCCGCCGGCGTTCCCTGCGGCCCGGTGAAGATGACAGCCGAGTTGTTCGAAGACCCACACGTCGCCGCCGAAGGCTTCCTGGTCGACCTGGAACATCCGACACTCGGCGCCGTGAAGATGGCGAACAGCCCTCTGCGAATGAGTGCGGGCGAAACCGGAACGCGGCGGCCTTCGCCCAGCCTGGGCCAGCACACCCGAGAGTTCCTCGGCGAACTGGGGTACCTGGCGGATGAGATAGCTGATTTGGAAGCAGCGGGGATCGTGCGCAGCTGGGACGCTATCGCCCGAGGTTGAGTTCCTCTGTTCTACGTGGCCTGGCGGATCTGGAGGTGCTGGAAGCCGTGTAGCTGGTAGTTCGGCACGCGCTGCGCGGCTATCACCTCGTACGGCCCCACGTGGGCAAGGAATCGTTCGAGCGCGATCCTCAGTTCGAGCCGGGCAAGCGGTGCACCAAGGCAGAAGTGAATGCCGAACCCGAACGAGAGATGGCGATTATCGGAACGTTCGATTTCGAGTGAATCGGGGTTCGAGAAGCGCTCGGGGTCGCGGTTGGCCGCGCCGACCATCACGTGAACCTGTTGGCCTGCGCGCAGCGTTCGCTTGCCGAGCACGACGTCCGTGCGCGCCCAGCGGGCCACGAAGTGCGTACTGCTATCGAATCGAAAGAGTTCTTCGATCGCTGCGGGGATGAGGGCGGGATTTTCGCGAAGGGTGTCCTGAGCTTCGGGGTGATTGCCAAGAGCGGCGATCGCATTTCCGATCGCCATCGACGTCGGCCCGTTCCCGGCGAGCGAGATGTGGATGAGCATCATCATCATCTCTTCCGGCCGGATCGATTCGTCGTCGGAAGCGGCAATGAGGACCGAGAGGACGTCGACCGTTGTTTCGGCGTCCGACGCCTCGCGCTGAGCGGCGATGGCAGCGAGGAATTCGAACATTTCCGCCTGGGCTTGGGTGGCTGCATCGACAACTCCCGGCGCTGCTGCTCCCTCGGCGCGCGCACGCATGAGGGCCAGCGACCAGGCTCGGAAACGCCCGAAATCCTCGCGGGGGATGCCCAGGTGCTGGAGGATATTGCTCACCGCGAGCGGTTCGGCAAACCGCGCAATTACGTTGCAGGCTTCCAGTGGCTCGAGTTCTTCGAGCAGCGCCGCGGCAGACCGTTCGATGGGCGGCGACATCGCCTCGATCACGCGCGGGGTGAAACCGCGGTTCACAATGGCCCGCAGCCGTGTGTGATCCGGCGGGTCCGAGTTCCCCATCAGAACGGCCCCGCCCAACGGCACGTGCCTACGCTTCTCGCGG
>JBATAT010000276.1:0-3595 GCA_049662005.1 Tepidiformaceae bacterium | reverse complement strand
TCCAGATGCCCATCCAGAACCCGAATTCCATCAGGAAGAGGAAGGCATAGAAAAGGCGCTCATTGCGGCGCGCGGCGGCGGCGAAATCTCGTGGCACGATTGCGTAGGCTACGCGCCCGCCGTTGTTTGCGGATCATGCGATCGAGGGAGATGCGCAAAACGGCCAGCGCTGGGCGCTGGCCGTCTGACGATTCGAAGATGGAGCGGCTAGATCTTGGGGATCCAGGCGAAGATGCCTGCGCCGATCGGTGCATCGGGGAAATCGGATGACGTTGCGATAATGCCGAGAACGAGGACCATCACGGTGAAGCCAATGAGGTTCGCCATCACGACCTGGGTGGAGTCCGCATTCGTCACGGCCTGGACGGCATAGATCGACATCACGAAGACGAGCGCGAGGGGAACGATCGCGAACACCGGATACAGAACCGGGATGAAGGCGAGGACGCCAAGCGCAAGCGGCAGTGCCGCGTAGCCCATGGTTCGGATGAGCGCCTGGAGGTCGGCCGATGCCTTATACACCTGGACGAGCAGTACATAGGCGATCAGGATCCAGACGAAGTAGAGCGCGGCGAGGAAGATGGAGCCCATGATGAAGCCGCGGAAGAAGAGACCATCTGGCGTGGAGTCGAAGTTGAACTGCCACCAGAGGAAGGTCCCGAGTCCCATGAGCAGGGCGCTCACGCCTGCCACAATCAATGCAGGGATGAGTTCGTTGACATCGTCGCGAACTTCATCGAAGACCGTCGTGTCGAGCTTCGCCAGGCGGACGATTTTGTTGAGAATCAGGTTTGGATCCAATGCGTGCCTCCTGCATGCGTGCGCGGTCCGGATGGTGTGGGCACGCTTACTTGGAGTAGCGGCCACCCGGCCCGGTCGCGCGCACTATAGCACGACTGGACGATGTGGCGGAACAAGATTCGCACAGGGGAGTAAGCCGGTGAGCAATTAGAGCGGTTGCTTCCCCGGTATGCCAGCGCGGCGCGGATAGGTCGATGGGGTTTCGCCCGTCTTTTCGAAGCAGGCGAGCACCACATTTTCGCTGATCGCTGGCCGCATGGGCAGGGTTTGGCGATGGGCACACGCGAGCACGGCCATCGCCTGGTGAGCGTGTGCGAGTTCGCCTTCGAGCGCGCTCCCCTTCGGCAGCACGAGGAAACCGCCAAGTACGGCAAAGGGCACGGTGTATTCGAGCAACTCGGCGAGGGGAGCAACGGCGCGCGCCGTGACAAGGTCCGCGACGCCGCGCAACGGGCCTCGGCCGGCGTCTTCTGCGCGTGCCGCGAGGACGGTCACGTTGGCCAATCCGAGGGTCTTGGCTGTGGCATCGAGGAGCCGGGCGCGCTTCTGCAGGGGTTCGATGAGGTGGACGGTGGTCTCGGGGGCGAGGCAGGCGAAGACGATGCCCGGGTAGCCTCCGCCGCTCCCGACATCGACGACGATAGCTGGTTCGTGCCCGGCAACCTGGACTGCCAGGCGCCACGTTTCAAGAGATTCGGCGTAGTGCCGTTGGACCGCATCACGATGGGCAACACTGGTGACACGGGTGTGCGGTTCGGCTTCGACGATGAGGGCCTGGTGCGACTGAAGCAGGGGCAGCCAGCGCGAGGAATCGCCGAACATTGGGAACAGAGCGGGCAACTCATCCCATTCCATGCTCAGGGAAACCCCGAAGGCACGTTCACGGGATCGATGATACATTCTGAAGATGACGAATGAAGCGCAGGGTGCGACGATCGCCCAAATGACGCTGGGCGACGCCCTCGAAGAGTACCTCACCTCCCTGAAACCCGCCGTTCGACATGAGTACGAACAATACGTTCGCAAATACGTCGAACACGCCGACCCCGCCACGCTCTGCTCGACTCTGACGGGCAGCCGTGTGGAAAGCTACGCGGAGAGCCAGATCCGCAGCGCCGACCCGAATGCGAAGCACCGGGTAACGGCGCTCAAAGCCTGGTTCCAGTTCCTGAAGAAAAAGGGTTACACCACAGCGAACTATGGCATCAACGTCCGCGTTCGCCGCACGGGTGGCCGGGCTGGCGCCAGCGCCGTGCGGATCGAAGAAGCCCCGATCGAAATGACGGCAGACGGCCTCGAAGCACTGAAACAGGAACTCTCAGAAATCGAATCGAAAGTCCCCGACCTCGTGAAGTCGATCGCGCTCGCCCGTTCGGATGGTGACCTTCGTGAGAACGCGCCGTACCACGCCGCGCGCGAAGCACTGGCTTTTACGAACGACCGGAAGCAGCGCATCGAAACGTCGCTGAAGCGCGCAGTCGTGGTCGATTCCTCGGGACGCGACGAGGGTCTCGCCGCACTCGGCTCGATGGTGACGGTGACACAGCTGGCGAAGAACCGGCAGGAGACCTACCAGCTGGTGAGTTCGCGCGAGGCGAACGCCCGTGAGCGCCGGATCTCGATTGATTCGCCCGTCGGTCGCGAGCTTCTGGGACGACGCGTCGGCGATGAGGTAGAGGTGGCTGCCCCCCAGGGCACCACGCGCTACCGTGTCGATAGCGTTTCGCAGACGACGTAGGTTCGGGAACGCGGCAACCAAAACAGCCTAGACGTTGTAATCCGTCGGATCGCAAACCGTCGCGAAGTCAGTGGCATCCAGGTAGTGACACCAGGTGCGCTTCGGGTTGGCCACGACGAGCCCCTTGTTTGCCGTTGGGGCGGACCACGCAGCACTCTCTGCCCGAGGGAGCCCGCTGAATTTTTGCGCCACGAATTCAAGCGCGGGCCTCAGGTCTGTGTCCGTGGAGAAGATAATCCCGACGTCGTATCGCCGCTCCACGGCCCCTGCGACGTAGTCGATCGCTAGCTGCACGTCGATACCCTTCTCTCTCGGTGGCTGCTGCGGCCAAGCGCTCGGATACCTCAGCGTTCGCGCCATTACGACAGCCCCCGCCTTCTCCCACGCTGCGCATTGCCGCATGTGGGCCGCGTATGCCTTCGGCTGTTTGCTCGACTCCGGGCGGCCCGTGTAGATGCGAACCTCGGCTAGCGCCCGGCTAAGGCCGTTCGGCGAACGGCCGCAGATGAGGTTTCCAACCGCGATTGGATCCACCTGACCATGGACGTGGGCAGGTGAGCCAGCTATCGGCGCGAACCAATCCCGAGCACAACGGTAGACGTTCTGGGCGTCGATGTAGAGGACGACTCGGTCAGGCATCAGCGGATAATAAATAACCCCGCCAATTCGCGGCTACCGAGGTATCCACGGACGACGGGGAGCATTTTGCCCGAAGGCCTATTACTTATCGGCGCTCATAGCCAAAGTGTCAAGGCGAATGCAGCCTCTGAGGATTGGAATCGTGCAAGAGTTCGGCGCTACAGTGTCCCGTTGCTGTCAGCGGACATATTGATTCTGGTTGCGGCTGGGCCGCTTTGTGCGGCAATACTTGATCCCTGCGCCTGATATGGCGCACGGGAGCGCCGTTGCAAGCGATCGTAACTAACGAGCTGGTGAAGCTGTTTTCGCCGGCGATCCGGGCAGTCGATGGGATTGATCTTGATATTCCCGAGGGCCAGGTCTTCGGGTTTCTCGGGCAGAACGGGTCGGGGAAGACCACAACCGTGCGGATGCTCA
>JBATAT010000275.1:0-4174 GCA_049662005.1 Tepidiformaceae bacterium | reverse complement strand
GTCTACGACCTCGCTATCCAGCAGATGCCTCTTGCCGAAATGGCAGTGCGCCTTGGCGTGCCCGTGCCCCAGGCCGACGAGAAGCTCCAGCGCCTCTACTCGCGCCTCGGCGTTTCGGACCGCGCGGCCCTTCGTGCGCTGAGCGACAGACCGAAACCACCCCGAGTCGTGCCGGACGACGAGTTCGTGATCGGGGCGGATGTTGATTCTGGGGCCAGTGCAGAAAGCACCCCAGGCCCGGCGCTGCGCCGACGGTTCACTCGACGCCGGATCCTGACGGCCGGTGTGGTTACGGGCGTCATCGGAGCGAGCGGCGCGGCGGCGCTTGCCTTCAGCCGGGAGCGAGCCAGGGCTCCCGAGGCCGCCCAGCCAAACGACCAGAGCCCTACGCCAGATCCCGGTGGCGCTCTCCCGATCAGGAGGGTCTCCGCAAATGACGGCCAGTTCGTCGCCTCTCGCACCTGGATTCAGGGGGCCGAAATCAACTGGCACCACGGCATCTTCTTCATGTCCGGCGAAACCGGCGCAGTTACCGGCTACCAGTTCACTGGCTCGACCGGACCGCTCGATGCATGGCACGACTACCGCGCCCTTGGCGAAGGGCGCTTCATCACGGCGAACGGTGGCCCTCGTGGTGAATCCATCCTCTTCGATCGCCTGACGCCTGATGAAGCCTGGGTCTGGGCGGCAGCGGACATGGAGTTGCACGCCGCCTACGCGCATAACCTGCCAGCGACCGCACTTTTCACCACGCAGGCCGGAGCCAATAGACTTCGGCTCCACTTTGTTCGTTTGCAATCCCAGGGACCGTTGAAACTGGCCGAGGCTACTATCGGATACAACCGACGGGACCTGGTCTCGATAACTGCGAACCGGGACCGCGTCGCAGTCTTCGACGGGCGTCTTCTCGGACCTGCAATCGAGGTGTTTCACCTATCGTCCGGCCAATCCCTCGGGGGCATAAGCACGCCGAATGCCACCGGGAAAGAAGTCAGCATTGTCCGACGCTCCATCGATTGGATCGAAGGGGTGGATGCGGGCATTGACGCCAGCGCAGAAGGTTTCTTCCTCGCACGCTGGCAGACTGCGGCAAACGGTCGTGAGGATATCCCTGGCGAACACTTCGCATTGAAACTCGACAACTCGGGTAAGCCGGTTTCGGCGATCGAAACAGTCGCCCCGCGAACCCTTTACGCTCCCAATCGCAACTGGTCCCTCACGGAAACGGCGGCATCACCGGCCTCGGGAGCGGTACCATCGTCCTGGCCGTCGATCCAGGTATCACGTGGTTCTGTCGCCGAACCGACGTTCCGCATACGTTCGGCGTCGGTTGGCTACGGTGGCACGGGGGCCGAGCATCGATGGCTTGCGGACGGGACCGGGTTCGTGGCCGCAGTCCGGGCCGGAGGTTTCGGACAGTTCGGCTACGCAATCGTTCGGGACAGTGACAGCCCCATAGAACTCCTTCCGCCGATCCCATCGCCCTACCCGCCCTCCAGCAACGGCAGCGGTTGGGAGTTCGGCCCGGCTGCCTCGCCATACGACGCCGGGGTGGTGTCCTTCAGTGGTGTTTATACCTACAACCGCCGCACCGAGCGCTGGTGGAGCGCGACGATCGCCCCCGGCCCGTCGCTCGCGGCCGTTGATCCCTGGTCGGCCGGGCCGTTCGAATCTGTGTTCGCTCTCCCGGGCAACCTCCAGAACAATCCTCCCGAACCGCTCTTCCTCGCGCCTCGGTTCGAACTCCCGCCGTTCGATGACGCATTCGGTTTCCGCGTGGAAGTGGACGCTGAGGGTCTGAGCCTGCGCGACGCACCGGGTGGCGCTGCACGCGTTCTGGGCGTGTTGAACGACGGTGATTTGCTCAGCCTGGAGCCTTCGCCTGAACCCGACGGTCCCGCTATCTTCCGAGTGAATCAGGAAACATGGCTACACGTCGCCACCGCATCCGTTGGTGCAGGTTGGGTCAACTCCTACTGGCTGGCGTGGCCTTAGGCGCGGGGCGAAGAGTCCGAAGGCGAACATTCATACCACGCCGTTGCGGAGGATTCCGGCGCCGGTGACTTCGATCTCGACGCTGTCGCCGGTGCTGATCTGCGGAGGTTCGCCCGGGGTGCCCGTGTAGATGATGTCGCCCGGGAGGAGGGTCATCACGGCGCTGACGTAGCGGACAATCTCGGGGATGTCGCGGATCAGTTCGTTCGCGGCGCCGCGCTGCACCTCTTTGCCGTTGACCCGGGTGATGACTTCGAGCGTGTTGTAGTCGATGCCGGTGACGATGGTTGGGCCGTAGATCCCGAAGGTATCGCTGCCCTTTGCGCGCCACCATTGGCCGTCGGCACGCTGCCAGATGCGCTCGGAAACGTCGTTTCCTGCGGTGTAGCCGAAGATACCGGCCAGCGATTCTTCGCGGCTCGCGTTCTTTAGCTTCTTGCCAATGACGATGACGATTTCGCCCTCAGGCTCTACATGGGTCGCTCCGGCGGGAAGGATGATGTCGTCGCCGGGGCCAGAGATGCTCGACAGCGGCTTGAAGAAGAGTGTGGGTGGATCGGGCACCGGCCGGCCGTGCAGGTGGCTTGAGTAGTTGAGGCCGACGCAAACGATCGACCGCGGTTCTGTTGGCGGAAGCAAGCGGACGGCCTCGAGCGAGAGGCGCTCGCCGGTTGCGTTGGCGACATCCCAGAATGGCTCTTCGATCACGCGGATTGATTCGCCCTCGATCTGCCCGGCACCTGTTGTGCCGTTTTTACGCTCGAATCGTACGTAGTTCGCCATGTGTCTCCCCGCCGGTTAGTTGTGGCGCGAGTCTACTGGACAGGCTTCGTTCGGTCGTTTCCAATCGCGAAAGCACGAAGTGGAGATAAGCAATGCCCGGAAAGATGACCCAGGACGAAGTCAATGCCTTCCTCGATAGCCGGCCGGGGTGGATCGCACTGACGACGATCAGCAAGAGCGGCCACCCGCATACGGTGCCGATCGGCTACTTCCGCCTGGGCAACGATGTCTACATCGGCTGCCGCCCCGGGACTCAGAAGCTGAAGAATATCGAACGCAACCCGCACGTCTCGGTCATGCTCGAAGGCGGCAACACCATGCAGGACATCAAGGGCGTGTGCATCCAGGGCGAAGCGGAGGTGATCCTCGACCCGGCCGCCCAGCTACCCCTGCTTCGCGAGTCGATGCGCCAGCGCGGAACCGCCGAGGACCAACTCCCAACCGAAGCGCGCCCGGGCTCGGCCTACATCCACGTGACCCCAACGAAGGTCATCAGCTGGGACTACTCGAAATCGTAGGGGTCGTCACCAGATCATGCACTCCAGGGCGGATTTGAGTTCCTCTACCGAGTGGACGGTCTCATCGGGCACTTCCGCCAGTGAGCGCGGCTGTTGCTCGATGTGGCGACCGGTGCGAAAGAGCACCGTCCCCATCCCGAGCACACGCGCTGGGAAGATGTCGTTGTCGATACGGTCGCCGACCATGATGCATTCGGAGGGAGCGACATCGAGGTCTTCGCAGGCACGGATAAAGAGGCGCGTGTCGGGCTTGCGCAGGCCGTGGTGTCCACTGACTTCACGGTGGGTGAAGTACTGGCGGAGGCCGAACCCGTCGAGTTCGTCGACGATGGCCGCGGGCTGGTTGGCGGCGAGGCCGAGGCGGATACCGCCATCGGTGAGGCTTTTGAGCACGCCGCCGACACCGGGCCGGAGTTCGAGGCGGCCGCGGTGTTGCCGCCGTTCAGGCGCTGACTCGGCAAAGTGCTGGATGGCGCCCAGCGTCCGTGCTTCGTCGCCGCGGCAGAGTTTCCAGATCATCGCGGCGTAGGCATCGGGCGCGTAGACGTTAACGGCCCATTGGCTCGCCGCCCCGAGTTGTTCGGGCGAAACGTTTACGCCGACGGCCATCAAGGCGCGCTGAAGGTACTCATCCACGAGTTGTTCGTGGCGGACTTCCAGGTCGATTGGCCCGCCAACATCGAACAGGACGGCGCGAAAGCTCATGGAGCCGGGTGGTGGCGCACGTCAGTTGGCGTTTTGGATGTGGTCTCGAACGATTGGGAACACGTACTTGTTCCACCGGTGCCCGGAAAAGACGCCAAAGTGTCCCACGTTCGGCTGCAGGTAGTGCCGCTTCTGCGAAGGACTGATGCCACTGCACAGTTCGTGCGCCGCGC
>JBATAT010000274.1:0-4409 GCA_049662005.1 Tepidiformaceae bacterium | reverse complement strand
TTGGGCGGCCAGGAATCCATGTATAGCCAGAATTCCGGAGGAGCGCCGCCGCATGGCCAAATCCCAGGGCACCCGTTTGCAGTTCGAACTCGACGACGACGACCTCAAGCTATTTTGCGAAGAGGCTGACGAACAGATCGAGCTGCTCGATGTTTCCCTCGTCCAGCTGGAAGGCGACCCCGACCCGGACCTCGTCCAGCAGATTTTCCGGGCGGCGCACACCCTCAAAGGTTCGAGCGCCACGATCGGCCACAAGAAGATGGCAAGCCTCACGCACGCGATGGAAACGGTGCTCGACGCGGTTCGCCAGGGCAAGAAGACCGCTGGCGCCGAAACGGTCGATGCACTCCTTGCGGGCCTCGACGCCTTGCGCGTGCTCGCGAATGAGGTGGTTACGCGCATCGATTCCGGGGTGGAGACCGCCACGCTGGAAGCGGACTTACTCGCAGTGCTCGAAGGCGACGATACCGCAGGGCGGGAAGCGAGCGTCGCAGCCGGCGGTCTGCACTACACGTTGACCGAGGCGGCAATCAACGATGCCCTCGAACAGATCACGCACGGTAGTTCGTGCTACCTGGTCGAAGTCCAGATTGAGGCTGACTGCCAGTTGCCTTCGATCCGTTGCTACCAGGTTCTCCAGGAGCTCGATGCTCTCGGGACGACGTTGCAATCGTGGCCCGAACGCGAGGCTGTCGAGGGAGGCGCGAGCGAGTTTACGATCGCGGTCGTCCTTACTTCGCGGCAATCGGACGACGAACTCCAGGCAGCGCTGAACATCGTGTCTGACGTTGCAGGTGTGAACGTGCGAAGTATCCCGCCAGACGAACTCGGGGCCTCGTTCGGCGCCGATCCCGAGCCTGCAGAGTGCGCATCTGGGGCCGCACCGCCGCACCTGGTGTTGGTAGACGACAACGACGTGGCAGCTCCGGCAGAGGCCGCCCGGGCGCCGAAGAAAGCAGCCACCCAGTCGGTCCGGATCGACGTCGAACGGCTGGACGGACTGATGAACCTGGTGGGCGAGCTGGTCATCGATCGGACACGGTTGCAGCAGATTCGCGAACAGCTTTCGGCGGTGCTGAAGAACGCGAACCTGACCGTGCTCGAGGAGAACTTCGAAGAGACAACCGCACACCTGGCACGCGTCACCGATGAACTGCAGGAGCAGATTATGCGAAGCCGCATGCTGCCGGTGAAGTCGGTGCTGACACGCCTGCCGCGGCTTGTTCGCGATGTGGCCACGAAGTGCGGCAAGAAAGTGGACCTGGTCACCGCGGGCGAAGAGACCGAACTGGACCGGTCGGTGATCGAAGAGATCTCGGACCCGTTGGTTCACATCCTGCGCAACGCGGTGGACCACGGCATCGAAACACCGGAGGAACGCCGGGCTGCGGGGAAGCCGGAAACCGGCACTGTTACCGTCACGGCCTGGAACCAGGAAACGTACATCTATCTTTCGGTGAAAGACGATGGCAAAGGCATCGACACCGCCACATTGCGGCGCAAGGTGGTGGAAAAGGGCCTGATGTCGCGGGAAGCGGCCGAATCGGCGAGCGAAGAGCAGGCAGTCCAGTGGATTTTCCTGGCGGGGCTTTCGACAGCGAAGACAATCTCGGATGTCTCGGGCCGGGGCGTGGGCATGGATATCGTGCGGACCAACATCGAACGGCTGAACGGAAACATTCAGCTGCGATCGACACCGGGCCACGGTTCGGAAGTCATCATCCAACTACCGCTAACGCTTGCGACGACGAAGGCCCTGATGGTCGTGGCCAGGGGCACCGTCTACGCCATCCCACTCGTATCGGTCACCGAGGCGCTCGCGGACCACGAAGCCGATATTCACTCGGTGAACGGGACCAAGACGCTGCGTCTGCGAAAGCACCTGCTGCCGGTGGTGGACCTCGCGGATGCGCTCGGCGATCAGCGGCCCCGAAGCATCAATACCGGTCGTTTTGTGGTTGCGGCGAAGCATGGCGAGCGGCAGATCGCGTTCACGGTTGATGGGTTGCTTGGCGAACAGGATGTCGTCGTGAAGTCACTCGGCGACCTGGTGGGCAACCGCAAGGGACTGACGGGGGCGACGATCCTCGGCGACGGGAGCCTCGGCCTCATCGTGGACACGGCAAGCATCGTGACCGAACAAGCAATGCTGGCAACGGCCTAACCGTTCCCGCGATATTCAAGGAGCAGGCATATGCAGGAACAATTGATCACGACTCTCGCACAGGTTGCGAAGGACGGGGCCTTCCGCGCCGGGCGTGGGATCAGCGGACTGATGGGCCAGGAGATCTCGATCCACGTCCCGAACGTGCGGATCGGCACGAAAGCGGACGCGTGTGACGCGGTGGGCGGCGAAGAAGAAGTGGTGCTTGGCGCCTACCTCGCGATCAGTGGCGATATCACCGGCCATGTGATGCTCCTCTTCCCGGTGGCGCGCGCACTCGAATGCGTGGACCTGATGTGCGGCCAGCGGGTGGGGACAACGACCGAACCGGATGAACTGGCCGAGTCAGCCATCGGCGAACTCGGCAACATCGTGGGTTCTGCGTTCATCAATGCGCTCGCCGATCACGTGAACCTGAGCCTCCATCCCTCGCCCCCGACGGTTATCAACGACATGGCCATCGCGCTGGTGGAATCGGTCTACGCCGAAGTCCTTTCGCAGGGTGGTGATGTGGTGATGATGGACGCGATCTTCGAAGACCACAGTGGCAAGACGGCCGGGCTGATCATCGTTGCCCCGGACCCGATTTCGCTCGAACGGTTGCTGAAGGTGGCCGCATGACATCGCCTGTGGCGGACACACGGCGTGTTTCTGTTGGCATCGGACAACTCGCCATTAGCAAGGATCCCGCGGAGGTGCTTGTGGCCTATGGCCTCGGTTCGTGCATCGGCATCAGCTGCTACGACCCGCAGGCAAAGGTCTCGGGGATGGCGCACATCCTGTTGCCCAGTTCGGAAGGCAAGGCGGCCGAAGAGCGGGAACCGGCCCGATTCGCCGACACGGGAATCGACCTGCTGGTCGCGCGCCTTGCCGCGGCTGGCGCTATCCCACGACGGCTGGTGGTGAAGCTGGCTGGCGGCGCGGCCGTGCTGGGGCCTGCCAATGCCGAAAAATTCAAGATCGGCACACGGAATGCCGAAGCAATAACGGAACGGTTGAAGCGACACGGACTCAGACCACAGGCTGTGGACCTCGGGGGCACGAAGGGGCGAACGCTCGAGATGCACCCTGCCACCGGCAAGACCTACGTCCGGACCGCGACTTCACCGGCCAATGAACTGTAAGGAGGCCCGAAATGGCGACAATTCTTGTGGTCGATGATGCCGCGTTCATGCGGATGCGGATGTCGAAGATTCTGGCGGAAGCGGGATACGACGTGATCCAGGCAGAGAACGGCCTGGAGGCGGTCGAAAAGTACAAGTCATCCAGCCCCGATGCGGTGTTAATGGACATCACGATGCCGGAGATGGACGGCCTCAGCGCGTTGAAGGAAATCAGGGCGCACGATCCTGCCGCCCGGGTGGCCATGGTGACCGCTCTCGGCCAGCAGCAGATCGTGCTCGAAGCGGTGAAGAGCGGCGCGAAGGACTTCCTGGTTAAGCCCTGCGACGGCGACCGCGTGCTCGCGGCCGTCAGCAAGCTCTGCGCTTAGGAGTACCGCTGTGGCATACCCGGCCCAATCGCCCGGGCACGGCATTCGCGTGCTCATCGTCGATGATTCGGTGTTCATGCGCCGGGCCGTCGAACGGCTACTGACGGCCCGGCCCGGGATCACTGTGGTCGGGGCCGCAGCCGATGGGCTTGAGGGAGTGAAGCGTGCACTCGAGCTTCGGCCGGACGTTATCACCATGGATGTTGAGATGCCCCGCCTCGATGGGGTTTCGGCGGTGCAGGAGATTATGCAGGCCGTGCCGACGCCAATCGTCATGGTCTCTACCCTCACGCACGAAGGTACGGCCACGGCCATCCGGGCGCTCGAAGCAGGCGCGGTGGATTGCGTCGGCAAGCCGAGCGGCCTGAGCAACGACCTCGCCAACGTGGGCGAAATGCTGCACCAGGCGGTCGTCCGCGCGAGCGTAGCGAAGTTGCAACGGCGGCGGCCCGGACTTCTTACACCACAGCCCCGGGTCGCTCCCCCGCAAGGCCTGAGGCCAACGCTCTCGGGGCGGCTGCCGGCGCACAACCTGCTCGTCATCGGTTCTTCGACCGGTGGGCCGCCAGCCCTGACCGAAGTCGTTCCGCACCTGCCGGGCGACCTCGGCGCTGCCGTGATCGTGATCCAACACATGCCGGCAGGGTTCACCAACGCACTCGCCCGACGGCTCGATTCGCTCTCGCCACTGTCGGTGAGCGAAGCAGTAGAGGGCGAGCCGATCGTGAACGGACATGTCTATGTGGCGCCCGG
>JBATAT010000273.1:0-6995 GCA_049662005.1 Tepidiformaceae bacterium | reverse complement strand
TGCCCGAAGACCCGCAATGGATGGCCTTTCGCAAGGCGCTGGAGCGTGCCATTGGCGTGCCCCTGGGGCAGTACAAAGAACCGCAGATGAAACGCCGCCTGGCGAGCGTGATGGCGCGCCGGGGCATCGACAACTGGCCCAATTTCGAACGGGCGATCATGGCCGACCGGAAGTTGCTGGAGGATGTCCGCGATACGCTCACGATTAACGTCAGCGAGTTCTGGCGCCAGCCCGAACGATTCGTCGACTTACAGCAGAACTGGCTACCCAGGCTCCTCGCGGAGCGGAAGACACTCAAGATCTGGAGCGCCGGTTGCTCGATCGGGTGCGAGCCGTATTCGCTGGCGATGATCCTGACCGAACTCGATCCCCGGGGCGCACACACCATCCTCGCGACTGATGTCGATATGCCTATCCTGAGCCGGGCACGGTCGGGCCTGGGTTATCTGCCGGCAGAAGTGCGGTCGGTGCCGCAGGAGATCGCAAAGAAGTATCTCGCGGAAGAACCGGGCGGCACATTCAAAGTGAGCGAAGACCTCAAGCGGCGGATTACCTTCCGTCGCCAGGACCTGCTGTCCGACCCGTATCCGAGGGATCTCGATCTTATCCTCTGCCGGAACGTGGTGATTTACTTCACCGATGTCGCGAAGGCGCATATCTACGATGGTTTCGCGAAGGCACTGCGGCCAGGGGGGCTGCTCTTCATCGGCGGTAGCGAGATGATCATGCGGTCTGGTGACCTGGGGTTTAAGACGGCGGGGACGAGCCTGTATCAACGCGCTGCGTGAGCGGAGGGGTGGGCGACGGGGGGCGGGCGGCGTGGGGGCTTCACGGCCTTCGGCGCCCTTTGGGCTGGAAGGGATTAGGGCCGGTCGCTTACGCTCTCGGTTCGTCGTGCGCAGGCGATGGGTAGTGGTGTGGTCGGGCCGGTTCGTGTCGGTCAGCAGCCCACCCCGTCATGGCTGGCGGGGTACTGACGGGGGGTTACGAGCCTGTATCAACGTGTTGCGTGAGTGAGGGGTGGGCGACGGGGGGCGCGAGGCTTCACGGCCTTCGGCGCCCTTTGGGCTGGAAGGGATTGGGGCCGGTCGCTTACGCTCTCGGTTCCTCAGGCGCAGGCGGTGGGTAGGCGGTGTGGCCGGGCCGTTTCGTGTTGGTCAGCGGTGTACCCCGTCATGGCTGACGGGGTACTGACCGGGGGTGACCGGGGGGGTGCTCAAAGGGCGGCTGTAGCCGAGCGGTGAGAGACGTACTCGAACCGCGGTGGATCTCTCGACGCGGACGGTTGACGACGGTTGGCGAGTGGGCGATGTAGCGCTCCTTGGCAGTCGCGCCTGGCTTGAGTGGGGTGGGGCGCAGTCGGACGTATCCGAAACGGCGGCTGGCGGTGTGGGTCGGTGGTGTGCCCCGCCATGGCTGGCGGGGTACTGACCCGCGGGGGTGGCGCGGACTGTTGCTGGATTACTTGCCTTTGAAGGTGGGCTCGCGGCGTTCGGCGAAGGCGCTGAGGGATTCCCTGAAGTCCTCTGTGCGGGTGAGTGGGAGGAGTTGGAGGAGGATGTGGTCAACGGCTGCCTCGAAGGTTTCGTCCTGGCCGAGGCGCATCATGCGCTTAGTGGCCTGGACGGCGAGGGGTGCGTTGTTCGCGATCTTCAGGGCCCACGCCTTTGCTTCGGCCATCAGGTCATCGTGCGGGACAACCTTATTGACGAGGCCGATTTCGAGCGACTTCTGGGCATCGAGGACGTCGCCGAGGAAGGCGACTTCGGCGGCACGCGCCCAACCGAGGAGGCGGGGGAGGTACCAGCAGCCACCACTCTCGGGGACGATGCCGCGCTTCGCAAAGACGGCGCCCATCTTGGCGTTTTCGCTGGCAATGCGAATATCGCAGCCGAGCGCGAGGTCCATACCGTAGCCAGCGGCTGCCCCGTTCAATGCACAGACGATCGGCTTGTCCATGCGGTTGATGACGATTGGCGGGGAGTTATGCAGGTCGAACATCTGGTAGCCACTGCCGCCGAGTTGCACCGAGTCGCCGCTGTCAGACCCGGGATCCTGGGCTTTCAGGTCGAGTCCCGAGCAGAATCCACGGCCGCTGCCCGTGAGGATGATCGAGCGCACATCGCGGTCGACGTTTGCCGCCTGTAGCGTCGAAGAGAGCGCTCGCAGCATCGGGATGCTGATCGCATTGAGCCGGTCGGGGCGGTTCAGGGTGATGGTGAGGACGTAGCCCTCCTGTTCGACGAGAAGATGCTCGGTGGGGGACTTGGGAATCATGGCGTTACGCCTCCAGTTTCAGTTGCGTGCCGAGTGTTGCACCCGACCCGGCTCGCCGCAACGAAGCTGATCAGCGAAGGAGGAATTCGTGGAGGGTGAGGCCACTGTTGACAACCTGCTGGGCCACATCCTTGCCGACGAAGCGGACGTGCCACGGTTCAGCGGCGTAGCCGGTGATGCCCTCTTTGCCATCGGGGTAGCTGACGATGAAACCGAACCGGTAGGAGTTCGCGGCGATCCAGGCTGCTTCAGGCGAGCCGATCGTGCACTCGAGTTCGCAGCCCGACCAGCCGACATCCGCCGTGGTGCCGAGCTGGTGTTCGCTGTGACCGGGACGCGCGCTGGTCCGGTCGGCGTACTCCTTGCCGTTCTGGCGCACCCAGTAATCGTACGTGGCGGACTGTTCAGAATAGCTGCGGTAGGTGCTGTTGGCGTAGAGGAGGTAGCCCTCTTTGTTTGCGGCTTCGAACATCTCGATGATGGCGGCGCGGGCAGCGGAGCGCATTTGCTGCAAGCCGCTCGAGTACTGCGCGGGGAGTGCTTCAAGGTCGGGCGGCACGCAGTTGGACGGGAGGACGTGCTGTTTATCGAGGGGGGCGAGGATGTCGCCACAGGCAAGCTCGATCGAGCCGTCCGCGCTGAGGGTTGGCTGAGCCGTCGGCGCCTCGGTCGGAGCGGCAGTCGCAACCGCTGTCGCTGTTGAGCCTGCCGGTGTCGCTTCCGCAGTCGAGGTTGGGGTGGGATCAACGGCAGGGCTTGCCGGCGGATCATCACCAGCGAACCAGTCGGCGGCGACGGTGAGGAGGATGACGAAGGCCAGGACCACGCTGACGACAGCAACGATGAAGAGCACGGGCAGGTTGTTTCCGCCGGCATTGCGACCGACAGCCGCCTGCCTGGTGTTGGTCTTCCGGGTTGGCCGCGTGCGTGAATCACTCATTGATCGAACCTTAGCCGGGCCGCCGCTTGTAGCCTATGCGCGGATTCACCGAGTGCTTACTCGCGGATCGCGGAGCGCATCATCGACGAAGGCACGAAGCAGCGCATTCGTGACGGCAGGCTGCTCCATCTGGACGAAGTGGCCGGTGCCGGGCACGGGTTCCTGGCGAAGGAAGATCGCCTGATCGCGAAGCCAGGCGGGGTCGCCAAGGGGCTTTTCTGCCCAGATAGCCATGAACGGTTTGCGGTCTGCTTCCCTAACCAATCGGGGCATGTCCTGGCCGACGAGGTGAAGGTCCTCGAGCATCCCCGCGCCGACATCGGCGGGGCAGGCGAGGAGGACACGCTCGATGTAGTTGGCCGCCACTGGGTTGGGCGGGTCGTAGTTAAAGGAGCGCACGAAACCCTCGACGGCGGCCATCGAACCGGCGGTGCGGATGCGTTCGACGGAGCGTGGAGAGCCCGCGCCGGTCTCGGCGTTGATCGGCGAATCGATCGTCACGATACCGAACACAAGGTCGGGATAACGACCGTTCAGGGCGAGAGCGATGATGCCACCCAGGCTGTGCCCGACGAGGATGACCGGTGGGAGTTCGAGTGCACGAATGAGTGCCGCCACGTCTTCGAGCGCCTGCCCGACTCCGAACGGTGGAATGGCTTGAGAGGCGCCGCGGCCGCGAAGGTCGACAGCGATGCAGCGGTATTCGTTCGAAAGGTCGGCGACCTGCGCGGACCAGCATGCGTGGTCGCAGCCCCAACCGTGGATAAAGAGGAAGACCGGTGAACCGGAGCCCACATCCGAGAAG
The DNA here is from genome assembly GCA_049662005.1 of Tepidiformaceae bacterium. GTDB lineage: Bacteria > Chloroflexota > Dehalococcoidia > Tepidiformales > Tepidiformaceae > Amarobacter. The sequence goes on along the minus strand of JBATAT010000273.1, from coordinate 2,973 downwards.
TGAAGCGAGGCGCCGTTAAGGATCAGTTCCGCCATCGCGCTACGCGGTGACTGGTCTTTTTCTGTTTCTTCCCAGTTGCAGACAGGGCTGAGTTGAGCGCAAGCATCGCGACGGTGCGGATGGCAGTCTGGGCGAGCGAGGCGCCCTTTTTTCCCCGCTTCTTCAGCTTCTTGCGGTCGATCTGCTCGACCGCGGAGCGGACGGTTGCGGGAGCGTTGCGCGAACTTTCGCCGAGGAGCGCGAGTGCGTCGCTGGCCGCGGCCCGGGCACTATCGAGGTCTACCTGCGAAAGCGTCTGGCGTGCGCGGCGGGAACCCTGCTTGCCGACAGTGCCGAGGCGCGCGACGACTTCGGCGGCGCGTTCACGGGCAAGGTCGACATCGACGCTGCGCGGCAACTGAGCAGCGACAGAGGCGGCACGGGCACGTGTCGAGCGCTTTGCGGCTCGCTTTTTCTTGGCCTGGTTGAGCACAAATCCGGCGCCCGCGAGGGCGAAAACCGTAGCCGCACCGGCCGCAATCAGGACGCCAAGGCTGGGGCCACGGCGGGAGGCGGCACTGTGCTCTTCGAGGAGCTGATCGAGGGGGCGGGCCGAACCCGATTCGGGGTTCAGATCGCCGTTCTCAAGGTCGGCGAGGAATTCCTGGACACCTTCGGTGAACTCATCGGGCGCATCCCCGGGCACGCTATGACCAGCTCCGGGGATGACGATGAGGCGGGCGCGCTGCATTTCGGTAGCGCCACGTTCGGCGACCTCCTGCGAGAGGACGTCGCTTTCTGCGCCGCGAATTAGGAGCGTCGGCACGCGAACGCCGCGGAAGAGCGCCCAGGAATCGTCATTGCCGGCTTCGCTGCCGATGCGGAGGCCCTCATCGGGCTGGCGGAATCGTTTGTCGAACTTCCAGGTGTACTTGCCGTTTTCGGTCGGCTTCAAACGGTGGCGCATTCGCTCGCGGATGTTCTCCATGGTCCGCCGCTGGTTGAAGCGGTGGGCGAGCTCAACAAACTCTTCGAACTCAAGTTCATCGGGGCCGCGGGTGAAGCGGACGATGTTGTCGACGCCTTCTTTGGCTGATTCAGGCCCAACATCGACGAGGACGAGGGCGCGCACATGCTGCGGATAGAGGTTCGTATAGGTGACTGCGTTGAGACCGCCCATGCTGTGCCCGACGAGGATGAAGCGTTCGATGCCAAGTTCCTTGCGAAAGCCTTCGAGGTCTGAAACGAAGGCAGAACGGGTGTAGTCGCCATCGGCCGCCCAATCGCTGTCGCCGTGGCCGCGCTGGTCGAGTGCGATTAGCCGGTAGCGATCCTGCATGCGGTCGGCGAACTCATCGAACATGTGGCCGGAAACGCCGAAACCGTGGAGCATGATGATCGGCATCGCAGCCGGATTGCCCCATTCCTGGTAGCTCAAGTTCAGCTTCCCAACGTTCACGCTGCGTTCGAGATACCCGGCAGTCACCATCGTGTTGTCTCCTTCGACAATTGGCCCATCGAATTCGATAGGAACATCGATGATAACACCCGAGGCCAAACCTGACCGAGAGAGTAATACAGTTGCAACGTTTCTCTGCGGCTAGCTGACCGCTGGCAAGCCCTGTTCGGCGCGAAGGGTGTTGTACTGCTGAACGAGCGCATCGCCCTGGTAGGCGAACCCGCCACCGGGGTTGAAAGAGTAGTTGTAGGCGGCGCGCAGAGCGAATTCGCCGGTGTAGCCGGCCCGCTCGCCTGCCTGCCAGGCTTCGGCGAGACCTTTGGCCGCGCGGTCGATATTCGCTTCCGGATCGAAGCGGCTATCGCCCATACCGGAGCCATAGCCCTGGTCATGGAGCTGGAAGAGGCCGACGGAGTGACCGCCATCGCCGACAGCATCTGGGCGGCCACCACTTTCGATCAGCATGACCGATTTCAGGAAAATCGGGGGGACGTTGTACTTCTGTCCGGCACGGTTCAGCAGGCTGTCCCACTGGTCGGGGTCGGCGTGGCTTTGGGACTGGACTGGCGTGTGCGGGGTGACGGACGTCCGCGTAGCCGTCTTCGCAGACGCGGCCGTTGCCCGGGCGTTGGTGGAAGGTCGTGACGCGACCGCCACAGGGATTTCGAACGTCGCACGGCCAGCCGAAACGAGTGGGGATGTTCTGCCGCGAGCGATGGCGCCGGCTTCCGCAAGCGAAACGTGGGCAGCTGAGACGAGGCCGTTGGCAGCAGGATCGATGGCCATCAGATCGAGTCTGGCCGAGGGCGGGGTGCGCAGGCTATTGCGCGTGGGCCGTATTGTTCGAGGACGAATCCCTGATATGGACGGTGCAACATGGCAGACGCTCGAATCCCAGACCCGACACTGATGGCTCGTTTGCAACTGAGCGTGAAAGGTATCGATTGGGCAGCAGGGTTGGTGAAACCGTGGCAGCACGACGCCATCGAAGACACGTGGTCTCCTCATCATCAGCTCGCCCACCTGATCGCGGTGGAAACAGAGAACTTCCAGCCCCGTATCCTGCGGATCCTGAACGAAGATTCCCCGGTGCTCGATCCGTGGGACACGGATGCGTTCAACGCCAGGTATGCGAAGTCGGGCGACATCGAAGAGCTGGCCGCGACCTTCATGGCGGAACGCGCAAAGACGGTCGAGTACTTCAAGGCGTTGGCCCCCGGTCAATGGCTGCGGACAGGCATGTGGCCCGACGGTTACGAGGTGGACATGGCCTGGCTGGCAGAGAAAGTGCTGTGGCATGCACTCGACCACTTTGCGGTGTTGCTGGACCTGCATGGGGAGTTTGAACGGAAGCAGGCGCCGCGATGGGGAGCGGGGCAGGCCAGTTAAGTCCCACGCGGGGTGCTTGCTGGTGCGGCGACGCCAGTATCAGGCGGGCTGGTGAGGGGGCGCTGCAATCGTTGGCGAACCTGAGGTCTGATCCGGGCGACTTTGGACGCAGTTCGTAGCGCTCCTTGTCAGTCGCGCCTGTTGTT
>JBATAT010000272.1:0-9296 GCA_049662005.1 Tepidiformaceae bacterium | reverse complement strand
CACCCACTCGAGCGCCACTACCGCGATGCTCGCCAGCTCACCATCGTTGAGGGCACCAGCCAGATCCAGCGCGTGGTGATCAGCCGGGCGATGATCGATCGCGCGCTGGTGTACGGCTAAGGCGGGTGGCGTTCTGGTACGATGTTGGACATGACGGCAACACCCACCGCTGAGCTGATCACTGCCGAGGAATTCCTCCACATGCCCGAGAACGAAGGGGCGGAACTCGTGGACGGCCGCATTGTCGAGGTGCCCATGGGAAGCATGTCGAGTTGGCTCGGGGGGTTTCTCTTCGCCCGGGTCCTGAACTTTGTCCTTGAGAACCGGCTCGGGTGGGTTTTCCCCCAGGAAACCGGGATGTCTATCTGGCCGGACCGGCCCCGACACGTACGAAAGCCGGACCTGGCGTTCGTCCGGCGTGGACGTCTACCCGGTGGGCAGCCGCCCCACGGCTGGCTGACCGTTGCACCGGACCTTGCGGTGGAGGTGGTCTCTCCAGGCGACGAAGCGGAAGACCTTGAGCAAAAGTTGATCGAATACCGTGAGGCAGGGATTCCACTGATCTGGGTCATCTACCCGGGTACCCGGCGAGCGCAGGTTCTCGGAGCCAACCGGCCGCGCCTTGAGCTTGAGCCAAACGGTGTTCTCGACGGGCAGGACGTGCTTCCCGGTTTCACCTGCTCACTGCAGGAACTGTTCGCAAGTGCCGATCCGGAGAAATGATTCCCGGGTCTTCGCGCGACAATCCGATTGTGCGGCCGACCGCGAGGGTGCTGCTTCTCGACTCGGCAAACAGGACGCTTCTTTTCACGGTTGCAGACCCGGATATCGAAACTGGCAAGCCGTTCTGGTTTCCGCCGGGCGGTGGACTTGAGGAGGGCGAAACGCATGAGGAAGCCGCTGCCCGGGAGCTCCTGGAGGAAACCGGGCTTACGACTCCCATCGGACGGTGCATCTGGACTCGGCGCTGGGTAGGTTCACTGGGCGAGAAGTGGTTCGATGTCCGGGAGCGTTACTACCTCGCTCGAACTGAGCCAGGATCCCGAGTCACGGTCGATCGTTGGACGGAGCTTGAACTCCAGGCCATCAAGGAATGCCGCTGGTGGTCGCTCGCCGAGATTCTCGCTTCAAACGACGTCTTCGTGCCGCGCGAGTTGGGGCGACTGCTGCCGGCCGTCCTGGCGGGCGCCCTGCCGGGTAAACCGTTCGCCGTGGAGTGAAGGAAGCGGCAGGGCGTGCCGGGCTACCAGGTAACGACGACATCATAGTTTCGAATCCAGCGGTCGTTGGTAAGAATCGGAATGTCGAGGAGTGATGCCTGGGCGACCAGCATGCGATCAAAGGGATCGTGGTGGTGAAACGGCAGCCTGGCGGCGCGCAAACAGTGGCTGGATTCGATCGGCAATTCTGTGGCACCGATTTCCGAGAGAGTGGTCCGGTAGAACGCGTCGGGACCGGCGGGCAAGCTCAACTTGCCAATGGCGAACTTCAGGGCGAGTTCCCAGGGTGTTACTGCACTGACGAAGGACTCGCCTCCGTTTTCTTCGATGAGCGCTCTGCCGCGGCCAGAAAGACGCGGCGAACCGAGTGCAAAGTAGAGAAATGCGTTGGTATCGAGCAAAAGTTTCAAGTGGATTTCGAAACCTTGTCCTCAGGCGTGCCGTCGAGTCCCTCGATTGGCCGATGCCATTCCGCCAACTCCTCTTCAGACATTGGGTCGTAGAAGGAGGGGTCAACGTTAATCTTGCCCTTCCAGAGGCCGAAGCGAGGCTTGCGTCTCGCCCGTTCGGCGGGCTCGGCCGATTCGAGTTTTGCGACCGGCTTGCCGCGACGGGCAATGATGATCTCTTCGCCCCGCTCGACCGCTGCAATCAGCTCGGAGAAGTGGGTTTTCGCTTCGTGGATGTTCACCTGGCGCATGCAACCATTATCGCTTAGTCCATTGGACTTAGTCCACCTGGTCCACTCGCCGTTGGTTCGCGGCAAGGAACCGGCGTGTCACACTTGGCCGGTGCTGGCCCGACTTCCGTTCCGCCGTGTGGCTTCGCTGCTTCTCAGGGTCGCTCTCGTGGTCGCTGGGGTGGTCGTCTTCCTGACCTTGACCGGCATTATCGCCGAGCCTGAGACGGTCATCGAAAACATCGTTCGGTTTGTCCTCCGCAAGTGAAGCCTGTGGGTTCGTGGCCCGAAGCGCCCGGGAAGGCTGCAGCCGGTACGATGCGTTCGTGTCCGAGCTCGCTGAGAAACCCCCTTCTGTTCTGACAATCGTCGAGAACCCGGCGCCGGCGAGCGGCACGTACCTGAAGGTTTCGATAGCAATCGGATCCGGAGCGTTCCTGGCGAGCTTCGCGATGAATTTTTGGTGGCCGTTCCTGCCCCTCTACCTGCAGGACATCGGCGCAACAAGCGATGCCAACGCCCTTTTCTGGGTGGGGATAGCGACATCGGTCCAGGGCGTTGCGCGGCTGGTGACCGGTCCCATCTGGGGGGTGCTCTCCGATCGTTACGGCCGGAAGCTGATGTTTATTCGGGCGCTTTTCGCAGCGACGCTGACGACTGCGATCGCGGCCGTCGCGCACGCGCCATGGGTGATCGTGGTGTCGCTTTCGATGCAAGGGCTCTTCTCGGGGTTCATCCCGGCGGCAATCGCGCTCACCAGCGTTTCAGTCCCGGATGCGAAGCTGGACAAGGCGCTGGGGGTGGTCACGGCAGGGCAGTACCTTGGGAGCACGTTGGGGCCGGCTTCGGGGGCAGGACTCGCCATCATCCTTGGCTTCCGAGGGGCGATCCTCGCGAGTGCCATCCTGCCGGCGCTCGCGGCCGTCTGGATTATCTTCGCCGTGCCCCGCGACCTCGTCGAAGCGCGAGTCGCGACGGCTGCGCGTGCCGGGCGGAAACGCGTGCAGTTCTCAATGGCGTGGGCGACGGGCTTCAGCCGGACATTTTGGATTGCCGTGGTGCTTTACTTCGGGCTGTTCGCTCTGAATCAGCTCATCCGGGTGGCGACGCCCATCGCGCTGAAGGATATTGCAGGCGAGGACCGGGCAGCCACGCTCTCGGGGATCGCTTTCACCGCGGCAGGAGCTGGCAGCGTGGTGGGCGTTCTCGTTGTCGCCCGGTTGCTGGGGCTGTGGACCGGCCTGAGGGGGACGCTTGTGGTGCTGACGCTGCTCTCCGCGGCCGCCGCGCCAGCTCTCGCCATCGGGAATAACGAGTGGTACTTCGTAGCCGGATTGCTCGTCTTCGCAATCGCGAATGGTGCATCGATGCCGGCAACAAATTCGCTGATCGCCTCGACCGTCGAGCCGGCGCGGCGGGGTACGGCGTTCGGTCTGGCCAGTTCGGCCCAGGCGATCGCATTCATGGTGGGGCCACTGAGCGCCGCCTACTTCGCATCAACATCGTTGGCCATCGGCTTCGTCGTCTGCGGGATCGCGTTCGTCGCGCTCGCGATTATGGTGGGGCTCTTCTCGACTTCGCCGAAGCCACGGCCTCTACCCGTATAATCCGCGGCTCATGAGCATCCGCAAACAGACAAGCCCACGTGCAGTCCCAGTCGGCTGCAAGATCGCGGTTTACGGGCCATCAGGTTCGGGAAAGTCGACCCTGAGCCGTGAACTGGCCGACTTGCTCAGGCTCCCACTGCTCGAGCTGGATGCGGTGGTCCATGCGCATCCGAACTGGGTCGACCTCTCGGTCGAAGAGTTCCGCGAACGGGTCAAAGCGTTCCTGGCAGACCACCCGGCGGGTTGGGTCATCGAGGGGAACTACTCGCCGGTGCGAGACCTCATCTTGCCGAATGCGGAGACGGCTCTCTGGATCCAGTTGCCATGGCACACGGTCTATCGGCGGCTTGCCTGGCGAACGATCTCGCGGACGTTTCAGAATGCTCCCCTCTGGAACGGCAACCGCGAGACGTTTCGGCAGACCTTCTTGAGCCGGGATTCGATGCTCATCTGGGGCATCACAGCATGGCGGAGCCATCGGCGGTCGTTGCGCGAGGCGCTGGTTACAAATCGGCCACCGGCGCGGGTCTATGTCCTGCGAACCCCGGGACAGGTGAGCTACCTGCTCCAAAACGCGCAACCGGCATGCGGCGAATCCGATACCATGCATCCAAAACCCAACGCTGGAGGATGACCATGGAAACGGTTCGCGACGGGAACCTGAAGATCGTGATGGCAGGACCAACCGGTTACGGAAACAACGTGTACGTGGTCGTCGATGAAGCGACGGGAGAGGCGGCCTTCATCGACGCGCCCGGTGAACCTGACGCGAACGCCGAAGCGGCCGAAGCTGCTGGCGCGAAGCCATCGAAGATCCTCCTCACCCACGGCCACTTCGACCACACCCCGGCAATCGATGCCCTGAAGGCGAAGTACGGTGCGAAGGTGTACGCCGATGGCGACGAGCCGGGCCTAAAGGACGGACAGCTCGATGTGGCAGTGAAGCACGGGGATGAAGTCAAGGTCGGCAACCTTGTGTTTCGCGTGTTAAGCGTGCCCGGGCATACGCCGGGGAGCACAACCTACGTTTGCGGCAAGCACGCATTCGTGGGCGACACCCTCTTCCCTGGCGGGCCGGGGCGTTCGAAAGACAACGCGGCACTGATGCAGGAGATCGATTCGATTAAGCGGGAGTTGTTTGCCCTGCCGGACGACACGACGATTTGGCCGGGCCACGGTGACATCAGCACGATTGGCGCGAGCAAGCAGGAGTACGCCGTTTTCGCATCGAAGGAGCACGCCCCGGACCTGAGCGGCGATGTGAACTGGCTGGAATCGTGATCCGCATGGCCGCCGCGAAGGCTTAATCGCGGGATTGCCAGATAGGGTTGTAGCAGGCCACCTGGTGGGTCGCACCTTCAGGCCGCTCCAACGGCGGTGGGGGACCCTGCCGGCAGATGTTCATGACCTTTGAACAGCGCGGGATGTAGGGGCAATGCTCGGCTGGAGCGCTCATCTCCGGAGGCTGGCCGGGGATCTGCCGGAGGTGGGATTGGGCGTCGTCTACCCGTGGCAGCGTATTGAGCAGCGCGTGTGTGTAGGGGTGAAGCGGAGCCTTGAGCATGTCCATGACGTTCCCCTTCTCCACGATCCGGCCCGCGTACATGACGGCGACATCGTCCGCCATTTGCGCGACCACGCCGAAATCGTGGGTGATGAGCAAGATCGACGTTCCACGCTCTTTTCGCAGCTGATCCAGCTGGTAGAGGATCTGGGCCTGGACGGTTACATCGAGCGCGCTGGTGGGCTCGTCGGCCACGATCACGTCCGGATCCAGCGCAGTGGCAATCCCGATCATGACCCGCTGGCACATGCCGCCAGAGAGCTGGAATGGGTAGGACTTCGCGATGCGTTCGGGGTCGGTCAGGCCAACATCGCGGAGGATCTGGATGGCCCTTGCGCGGGCCTCCTTCTTTTTGATCGGTAGATGACTGGTGAGTATCTCGGCAACCTGGCCCCCGATGTCGATGACCGGATTCAGGCCAGCGACCGGATCCTGGAAGATCATCGCGATGCGGCGGCCACGGAGGGGGCGGAGTTCACGTTCGTCGATGGCCAGAAGGTCCTTACCGTCGAAGGCAACTTCGCCGGACAAGACATCGGCCTCACCGGGGAGCAAGCGCAAGACGGACATTGCGACGGTGGATTTCCCCGAGCCGCTCTCGCCGACGATCGCAAGGATCTCTCCGCGGCGAAGCTCGAACGAAACGTTCTCCACGGCGTGAACGACGGATTCCCTGGTCTGGTAGCGGACTGAAAGGTCACGGACGCTAACGATGGTCTCGTTCATACCAGTAGAAGTGTAGGCCGCGCCACTACTCAACCGCCTCGAAGATGTTGTTCGGCGATTCTAGTCGCTAGGACGGAAGGACGAGATAAACCGGCCCTGGATCTCGACGTTGTCAGCCGAGGTATAGATGGGCTGCATTGTGCTGTTCGCAGGCTGGAGGCGGACGCGGTTTCCCTCATGGTAAATACGCTTCAGGGTGACTTCACCGCGGTCCTTCAACCAAACGGCGACTTTTTCGCCATCGGCAGCCGCGCGTGCTGGTTCAAGGAAGACAATGTCGCCGTCGTCGATGAGGTCTTCGATCATCGATGTTCCCTTCACGCGAAGGGCGAAAACATTCGTCTTGCCGCGAACCATATCTTCGGTGACGGCGACGGTGTCCTCGTTATCGTTACCCCAACGTTCGGCTGAAGGTACAGGAATCGGTTGGCCAGCGGCGATCGCCCCGAGGACGGGGATTTCGACGATGCGTGCACGACGCCCGCCACGGGCGCCGAGGACCTCGATGCCGCGCGAGACTTCGCGGTCGCGGCGGATCATGCCTTTTTCTTCGAGCTTCCGGAGATTGTAGTCGACGACAGAGGTGCTGCTGATACTGCAGCCGTCCTGGATGTCGCGAATACTGGGGGGGTAATCCTTGTCTTCGATGAAGGACCGAAGGAACTCGAGGATCTGATCCTGTTTGGTGGAAAGTTCTTTCATCGGCCTACCCTCTTCGAACGCATGTTCGTGCCCGAACTTTAGCAACGGTTCACCTTTATCGTCAATCGTGTTCGGAACACGCCGGGCCGGTTGCGGCGCCATGGTGGGTGAGCCACGATGGATTGCTGATGGAAGAAACCGCACTGGTGATTGCAGCCCACCCGGATGATGGCGACTTCGGCGCTGCCGGCTACTCGGCGCAACTGGCGGCTCGTGGGTGGGATGTGTTCTTCCTTGTCTGCACGAACGGCGCGAAGGGGACCGAGGACCGTTCGATGCCGCGAGAACGGCTCATCTCGTTGCGCCGCGAAGAGCAGCGCGAAGCCTGCCGGCGGATGGGCGTGAAGGACGTCTACTTCCTCGACCATGAGGATGGCGAGTTGGTGTATGACCGTAGATTGCTCGAAGAGTTGGTGCGGTACATCCGCGTGCTGCGGCCGCATACGGTCATCTCGCACGACCCGACGGACATCATCATTCGCGACAGTTTCATCAATCACCCGGACCATCGCGCGGTCGGGACCGCGGCACTCGATGCTGTCTACCCGACGGCGCGGGATCACCTCAACTTCCCGGAGCACCTGGCAGAAGGCCTCGAACCGCACAAGGTTCGCGAAGTTCTGCTCTGGAATTCGAACCAGCCGAATTTCGACGTGGACATCGCTGGGCAACTGGAGATGAAGATTCGGGCCCTTTCGGCGCACGTTTCGCAATTTGGCAAGCAGGAGGACTTCGAAGCGTTCTCGCGCGAGATGTGGAAATCTGACGACGGTCGTTACCTGGAACGGTTCCGGCGGCTCGAGCTCCAGTTCTAAGTGACCGATTGGCTGTGAGCCGCTGGTTATTCGCCCGACAACAGGCGGGTGATTGGTTTGACCGAGAGATCTTCCGCGGGCAGGTGGACGCTGCCAGATTCGCGGAGTTCTTCGAGTGAGCGACGAAAATCGCTGAAATGACGAAGCATGACACCCAGGTGGATGTAGATCGCGAAGCCCAGGTCGCGGGCTTCGGCGGGCGTCAGCAGCCATGAGTTGAGGAGTTGCGGGACTCCGGCGAGGTCACGGGCGGCACGCTCGACCTGTTCCTTGGTCTTCAAACCGTCCATAAAGACGACGTCGGCGCCGGCCTCGCGGTAGGCGCGAAGGCGGGCGATAGCATCGTCCCAGCCGTTCGGCTGGAGCGCATCGCTGCGGGCGATGATGACGAGTTCCGGATCGGTTCGTGCAGCCACAGCAGCGCAGACCTTCAACACCATCTCCTGGGCCGGGATGACGCGCTTGCCTTCGAGGAATCCGCAGCGCTTGGGCCAGTCCTGATCTTCGATGTGGAGCGCAGCGACGCCCGCGCGTTCGTACACGGCGACGGTGCGGGCGATGTTGGTTTCGTCGCCGTAACCTGTATCGGCATCGGCGATAACCGGGACTGAGACAGCCGCTGCGATGCGGGCTGCATTGGCGGACATTTCGCCGAGGCCGATGAGGCCCATATCCGCCAGGCCAAACGACGCGGCGGTTCCGAAGCCAGACATGTAGACCGCGGCGAAGCCGGCAGCCTCGGCGAGCTTTGCCTGGACGCCATCGAAGACGAACGGTGCGACCACCGTGCCAGACGCCATGAGCTGCCGGAGATTCGCGCCAGTACCCATGGGTCAGGCCTTCATGACCGCGCCGGGGCCATCAGTGGCGACGACGGTGTTGCGATGACGGCGCTGATTCGGCGAGAGGGAATGGTCGCAGACATCGCGGTGGGAAGGCATTTCGAGGAGTTTCGGCTTCGTGCACGGCAGTGTCCACCACTAACGGGTTCGACGCGTGAGCCCGAGGTATACCATCAGGGCCTCGTCCAGTGCCTGAACATCGGCCTCCGACAATTCACCGAGCCGTCGTCCAACTTTTTCGACCCTCAAGGTGGTGATCTTATCGACCATGATCTGGCTAGATTCAGCCAGCCCGTTCAATTCGGAGGGAATTACGCCGGGACGTACGTCGGCGACGCCGGCAATCTCGGTATCGACGGTAGTAGTGGTGAACATACAAACAGTGACCGAATCGATGCCTTCGAACGCCTCGTCCTGGACAACGACTGCCGGGCGTGGCTTGCCTGAATATCCGGACCCACTTGCGACCGTCCAGACCTCACCGCGCTTCACTCGTTTTCGGCGCCTTCGTCGTTCCACCAGGAAACAGCGTCGACGAATGCCTGATCCTCTTCGGCGGTGGGGCTGTTCGCGATAGCGAGTGCAACGCGACGGGCCTCTCGCTTAAATTCTTCAGACTCGACGTCGGGGACCCAGCGTTGCATGAGCCGGTAGCCCTGGGCGCGCTTGCGCGCGCGGTAGGCACGAACCTTGTCGCGGGAGGATTCTGAGTTGCGCTGGATCGTCATCGATTTGCCCCTACGGTTACATGTAACCATAGCAGATCGACCGGCCGCTCAGCGCCTCTTCAGGTGGATGCAACACCAGTCGCGCTCTTCGGCCATGGAGAGCCGCTCGAAGCCGTGAGCATTCATCGCAGCGTTAACTTCGGGAGCATCGACGGCCAGGATGCCGGAGAGAATGAGGTCGCCGCCGGACTTGACGACGACGCCGAACGAGGCTGCGAGCGCGGTGTTGGCCGGGGTGCTGATGTTGGAAACCACGAGGTCGTACCGCCCTGCATGGGAGGGATCGAGCGTGCCCGCGGAGATCTCGATCCCGGCGCTGACATCGTTCGAATCACAGTTGCGGCGGGCGATTTCCGCGGCGATGGGGTCGATGTCGATCGCGACGATGCGCTCGACGCCGAGTTTGGCGGCGG
>JBATAT010000271.1:0-11884 GCA_049662005.1 Tepidiformaceae bacterium | reverse complement strand
GCATTTGACACGCAGTGCCCTGCCAACCCGTGTCGCCATGACACCGATCGCTGGGCATAGCGCCTCCCATCCCCCACCATCGGGCTATGCGAATTCTTGGCATCGACCCGGGACTCAATACCACCGGCTGGGGCGTCGTCGAGGCATCCAGCGGCGACTGCATCTGGGTCATCCATGGCGCCGTGCGTACGAAGCCAGCCGATGCAAAGTCGCACCGTCTCGTGCAACTGCGTGACGCCGTTTGCAGGCTCGCACGCGAAAACGAGGCCACCCACGGAGCGATCGAAGCAGGCTACATCGGTACCAACGCGCGCAGCGCCATGTCGCTCGGCGAAGCCCGTGCGGCCTGCATCCTCGGCCTCGCCGATGCCGGCCTCTCGGTCGTCGAATACGCGCCCGCGCTCGTGAAATCGACCGTGGCAGGCTACGGTCGCGGCGAAAAATCACAGGTCGCCGAAATGGTCCGCCTCCAGCTGCGAATGGCGAAACTGCCAACTCCCGCAGATGCGGCCGATGCCCTCGCCGTCGCGATTACGCATTGGGCCCACGCCCGCCTCTTGCGCTAGTCTCCGTGCGGCCCGCTAGAATCGCGGCATCTCCAAAGCGAGGCGACCACATGGACGAACAATCCGCTGCCGCGAAGAAGACCATTCTTCGGACTATTCCCTACGGGCTCTACATTCTCGGGGTCAGCCACGACGGCGAAGATTCCGCTGCCGCGATCAACTGGGTGACCCAGACCGCCTTCGAACCGCCGCTCATCGTCATGGGCGTCAAGAAGGATAGCGGCGCCTACGCCCTCCTCAAGAAGAGCGGCAAGTTCGCCCTCTCCTTCCTCGAATCCGGCCAGAAAGACCTCGCGTTCGCGTTCTTTAAGCCCACCACCGTCGAAGGCAACAAGATTAACGGCCACGAGTTCGAACGCGGCGCTATCAGCGGTGCGCCCGTCATTTCGGCGACTCCGGCGTTCGTCGAAGGGACCGTCGTCGGCGAAGTGGACCTGGGCGACCACTCATGCGTTGTGGGCCAGGTCTCCGATGCCGTCCTCAAGCGCGACTACGAAATCCTCACCCTCAAAGAGTGCGGCGTGAACTACGGCGGGTGACCCGTCACCACCGAGGCACAGAGCGCACGGAGATTGTCGTCGAGTTCACGGAGCTCCGCGTGAGTCAGATTTCCCGCGGTGCTCAAAGCACACGCCGTGTGATTCCCTGCGTCAGAACCCGGGGGTGAGGACCCCACAGGATACAGAGTCGAAGGAGGTCGCGGAGGATTGCTGAAGGAAGAGGCGTTGACTCGCGAGATCGTGGGGGCGGCGATCGATGTCCATCGCGAGCTAGGTCCAGGCCTCCTGGAAGGCGTTTATGAGGAGTGCCTGGCTTTCGAGTTTTCCGCGCGCGGCCTTTCGTTCGAGCGCCAACTCAATGTGCCGTTGAGCTACAAAGGCAACGCACTCAACGCCAATTTGCGGATCGACTTGTTCGTTGAGAGAAGAGTTGTCGTAGAACTGAAATCAATCGCCGGCATTCTCCCGATTCACGAGGCACAACTGCTTACATACCTCCGGCTGATGCGCTGCCCGGTTGGCCTACTGATCAACTTCAACGTACCCGTTCTCAAACAGGGAATCACGCGGCGGGTGCTTTGAGCGTCGCGGGTATTTGGCTCACACCATGCTCCGTGAACTTAAGGGAAATCTCCGTGTGCCCCGTGCCTCCGTGGTTAACCCCGTGAGCACATGCGGCGCGTCAGCTCCCAGACCATCTGGCAGTTCAGCCGGAACGAATCGAGGCTCACGCGCTCATTGTGCCCGTGCACCCCACGAGCGATGTCCGGACTCGTTAGGCCGCCACTGAATCCATAGGAAATCATCCCTCGGTTACGCAGCACGCTGCTGTCCGTGAATCCCACGGTCATCCCGGGAACGACCACCGCGTCCTCCACGTACTCGTGGATCACGTCTTCCATCACGCGAAAGAGTTCCGTGTCGTGCGTGTTGGTATCGGACCAGCCGACGTGGACCCGTTCGATTGTCACCTTAGGGTCGTCGATAACCTTCGTGAGTTCGGCTTCGAAGTCCTCGGGCTTCACCCCGGGGAGGAGGCGAATGTCGAGTGTCGCCTCGGCCCGCGCCGGGATGACGTTGTGCTTGATACCGGAGGTGGCGGTGGTCGCGCTGATCGTGTTCGAAAGCAGCGCCCGGATGCGCGGATCCTTCTCGGCGGCCAGCTTCAGCGCCTCAACGGTTGCCTCGCCCTTGTAAATCCCGGCGTGGCTCAGGCGCCCGAAGTACTCGCTGAGCACGGGAGCCACACTCAGCGGCCGCTCCCATTCCTGGATGCGGTACATCGCCCGCACGAGCCGATCGAGCGCGTTGTCGTCGTGTGGCACCGATCCATGACCCGGCCGCCCCTCCGCCACCAGCCGAAGCCAGAGCGGGCCCTTTTCCGCCACGGCGATACTGTACACCGGGCGCTCCACCCCGAACGCCTCCGTGCTTCCGCCCCCACCCTCGTTGATCACATATTCCGCATCGAGCGTTTCCGGGTACTCGCGTTCGATGAAGCGCATGCCGAAGTGGCTGCCCGCTTCTTCATCGGCCTGCGCGAAGTACACAACATCGCGCGCCAGGGGAAGTCCCAGCCGCTTCAGCGTGAGAAACGTCATCAGTTGAGCGATTCCGAGGCCCTTCATGTCCAGCGTGCCGCGACCCCAGATGTAGCCGTCCTTGATCAGCCCGCTGAACGGGTCCTCATCCCAAAACTCGCGTTGCACCGGTACCACGTCTGTGTGGTTGAGCAACATGAACGGGCGTTTCGAACCGTCACCTTTGATCACGGCGCGAAGGGAAACACGTTTGTCGCCCGCGTCGTACAGGTCGTAGGCAATGCCCTCCTTGTGGAGGATCGCTCCGAGGAAGTTGCAGGCCAATACCTCGTTCCCCGGTGGGTTGGAAGTGTCGATGCGGAGGAACTGGCCAAGAAGGTCGGTTGCCTCCTCGATGTACGAATCCCAGTTGATGACGGGTGCGGTGCTCATGCGCCGAATCTTACGCGCCGCCGCCGTTTTCGGAGTAACTCGCCGTGGCCAGCTGCCGAACTGCTCGCGTTCACACCGCCGAGGTCACGACACCCGCTGCCACCAGTTCGTCGAACTCCCGCTCACTCAGCCCGCACTCCAGCAGCACTTCGCGCGAATCTGCAGCAAGCTGCGGTGCCGGTCCGGATGCAGCCGTGGGCGTCAGGGACATTGCCACCAGCGGGCTAACCACGCGCTGGGGGCCTGTGAGAGCATGTTCGAGTCCGGTGATCATCCCCGCCGCGATCACGTGCGGGTCGTCTGCAAGGTCTTCCGGCTGGTTGACCACGCTCGCCGGAACTCCCGCCTCGAGGAAGAGCGCCACCCACTCGTCCGCGTCCCGTTCCATGAGCTTCCCCTGAATTGTTTCGTGCCAGTTCTCGATAAGTTCACGGCTCCCCGGCGTAGCCGCATCGAAGTCCGGCGAGTCCGTAGGGTCATTGATGGCGAGGATCCCGCGAATCGTGTTCCGGTTCTGCATCGTGAGCGCGCCGAGCACCAGTGCGCCCCTCCGGGTGTGGTAGCCGCCGTAGAACAATCGGTGGCTCGCGAATCGCGGTGCCTGCGACCTCCGAACGGCCGCAATCTCGTCGTATGGCGCGCCGGCATCGCGCTTCGCATGGAGTTGTTCGATCAACGGGTCGCGAATCACGGCGTCATGCACGGGCTCTCGCATCACCTTGTCCGAAAGCAGTTCGAGGGCCGTGTGCAACAGCGAAACGTGAATCTCCTGCCCTCTGCCAGTCTGGGAACGGTGGTAAAGCGCGGCGCAGATACCCATCGCTGCCGCCAGGCCGGTCGAACGGTCGATATAGGTGCTGCTCTGCAATGTCTGTGGCGCGCCGTGCTCATCCACCTTCGCTTCCGCCGCCATCACGCCGCTGTACGCCTGGGCGACGATGTCGCTTCCCGCGCGATGCACGTAAGGCCCACGTTCGCCGAACCCCGTGATGTTCGCGAAGATGATCCGGGGATTAATCTGCGAGAGCTGTTCGTACCCGATGTTCAAGCGGTCCGCGACGCCTCCCCGGAAGTTCAACAGCACCACATCGAATTGCGGAATGATCCGGTGGATCACCGCCTGTCCCCGCGGTCCTGAGAGATCGAGCGTGAGGCTCCGTTTGCCACGGTTGAGGGACTGGAAGTACTTGCCCTCGTTCGGCACAACAGCTCCGCTGTTGCGCCGGTCTTCGCCCCTCGGCGGCTCGACCTTCACCACATCCGCTCCCAGGTCCGAAAGCGCCACGCCCGCGAACGGCCCCGCGACGATCTGGGAGAACTCAAGGACGCGAATGCCGGCGAGCGGGCCTGTGCGCAACGTCAACGGCTAACCTCGCGGCAGCCCGAGGCCACGCGTCGCAATCACGTTGCGCTGGACCTCGCTCGTGCCGCCGCGAATGGTCGCCGGCACCATCCCGAGGTAGTGCCGCGCGAAGGACGACTCGTCTTCCTCGATCGCCTGGCCTCGAAGTCCCATCACCTGCATGCAGGTTTGCGCTACCCGCTGCGAAAGTTCCGAGTTGTAGAGCTTCGCCATCGATGCCTCGTCGTTGGGGATTTGGCCCTTGTTTTGGATCGAAATGATGCGCATCGAGAACTGGTACATCACCTCCGCTTCGATAAACCGCTGCGCGATCTCGTGCCGCAACACCGAAACATCCAACCGCTGCTGCAGCAGCGGGTCGCTTGAAACCGTCTCGATCAACCGGCGCAAGGTACGTTTTGCACCGATCGCTCCGCCGATGTTCGAACGCTCGAAGTCGAGGAGCGTCATCGCGACGTACCACCCGCGGTTCTCCTCGCCCACCAGGTTCGCAGCCGGGACGCGGACGTCTTCGAAGAACACCTCGTTGAAGTAGTGGCGCCCGTTCAGATCCACCAGTGGCCGGATCGAGATGCCCGGCGACTTAATGTCATCGATCAGCAGGAACGAGATGCCCCGGTGCTTCGGCGCCGTCGGATCCGTTCGGACCAGTGCGAAAATGGCGTCAGCGGTGTGCGCCGCCGATGTCCAGATCTTCTGTCCGTTCAGGACGAAGTCGTCGCCGTCGCGCGTCGCCCGCGTCTGCAGCGATGCAAGATCCGAACCAGCGCCCGGCTCGCTATACCCCTGGGCCCACGTCGCCTCACCGGCGAGGATCGGCGGGAGGTATTTGGCACGCTGCTCTTCGCTGCCGTGGAGGATGAGTGTTGGCCCGAGCATCGCTACGCCGGAACCGCCAACCGCAGGTGCGCCGGCATTCGCCATCTCCTGGTTGAGGACGAACTGCTCCATCGGGCTCATCCCACCGCCGCCGTACGCCTTCGGCCAGTGCGGCGCTACCCAGCCGCGTTCCGCGAGGGCAGCATGCCAGTCGATGGCCGCCTGCCGGACGGCCGGTTCGCTTGATTTGCGGTCGTTTTCCCATGCCCGCTCGCCTGGGCCACCACGGGCGGCAGCGGTTTTGTAGCGCGCCGGGAGCCGGGTTTCGATGACCTCGCGGACCGCAGTTCGAAATTCGGATTGTTCGGGGGAGTCGTTCCAGTTCACAGTGTCCGCAGTCTGAAGCGGTAACACCTCGACTGCAACGTCGCGCCCGGAACAAGAAGAAAGGGCCGTGGGAGTGGAGCGGACACTCCGGCACGGCCCTTGGGCAGAATTCTAGTGAGTGCTAAGTAAGTATGCAATACATTTGCGAGGGAAAAGGCTCCTTCCGTGAAGGAAGTGCCCCTTCGCGGGCGGCCACTGAAAATGCTCGGATGGTTCGACTCCTCGCTCTCTGTCTGCCGATGGCAGCGCTCTTCGTCGCCTGCGGCTCAGACAACTCCAACGCGACGCTCCCAGAGGGGGGCTTCGATGCGGTCCGCGCCATGGCGGATATCCAGCACCTCACTACGGAAATTGGTGCGCGTCCATCCGGCTCCGATGCTGCCCGGGCCGCCGCAGATTACATTGCCGAACAGTTTGGCGAAGCCCGCTTCGGCGTCTTTCGAGCCAACTATACCTACGAGATAGACCCCAACCGCCCGGCCACGGTGACCGTCTCTGGCGAGGCCATCGCCGCCGTCACCGCCGGCGGAAGCAAGGCGGGGGCAGCCACCGCTTCCGCGATCGACGTGGGCGCTGCGGATGGAATCGCGCCAAACTCCATCCGCGGCAGGATCGCCATTGCCTCGAGAGGCGGTTCGACATTCCGTGAAAAATACGAAGCGGCCAGGATCGGAGGCGCCGCCGCACTCGTCATCCTGAACGCCGAACCGGGTGAACTCGTCGCCAACCTCGGCCGCGACGTCGAGTTCCCGGTCGTAACCGTGAGCGGCGATCCAGCCGCAAAGGTCGCGGCCGCGGCCCAGTTGGAGTCCCAACTGACCATCGCAGTGCCACCTCCTCAGCTCGGCACCGGCACGAACCTCGTGGCCCGTTCGCCAACGGCCCATTCGTGCGTATTTCTCATGATGGCGAACTACGATTCGGCCACTGGCTCGCCGGGCGCCAACGATGATGCAAGCGGAGTCGCGATAATGCTGGAGCTGGCCCGTCAGTTCATCCGCCTCGACAAATCCAAAGTTCCGGCGGTCTGTTTCGCCGCGATGGATGGCGGGTTCTCTGGTGGCACCGGCGCCAGCAGCTACGCATCGTCGCTAACCCCGCTCAGCCAGCCCGCCGCGGTCATCGATTTGCATGCGGCCGGCGCCGGGGGGCCAATTGCCGTCTTCGGGGAAACGAATCTCGTGGCAGATGTTCGTGAAATTGCCGCGCAGTTTGGCATTCAACTCGAGACGACCACGGCCGCCCCAGGCGACCTCGACAGTTTCGCTGGCCCCGGTGTCTCGACACTCCAGATTTCGAGGTCCGGCGCTGAGACTGCTTCAACACTCGACCCCGAAAAGCTCCGTGAGGCCGGCGTCCTCGCCGGTGAACTGATGACCCGGCTGGGTAAGATCACCCGCCGGTAAACACCGCAGAAATTTGCAATAGTTTCGCAATAAAATCAGCGGGAACGAGTACCCAAAGCCCTTCGGAACCGGGTACCTTATACGGAGCCGAACTTTCGCCCACGGGCGAAGGCGGGGGACCCACTTTTTGGGGTGAATTGCGCAACCCTGCGCATAGGCGACTTCCGACGCCGAACCCGTCAGCTTACCTCGCAGGCTTTCGGAGGGTTTCAGCCCTCCTCGTTTCCGCCCGCTGCCCCTTCAGGGCAGCACCACCGGTCTCTACGGAGGTTGTATGACCGTCTATTCTGGCACGTACACGCCCGCCCGCCCCGAGAATTCCGCTTCGGAGTTCCGGGATCCACTAGGAGAGGCTCGCGAAAAGCTTCGCCATGCCGCTCGCCTCCCCTTCCATGCATCCCAACCCAGTTCGTGGCAGAGTCAATTCCGCGAACTCACCCAGGATGCCCGGGCCGATATCCGCCGGCACATCTGGCTCGCCGGGCTCGAAGAGTCGCCGCTCAGTGATGTTGAACAGGCGGAGCCTCGCCTCAACTACCAGGTTTCTATCCAGCGCTCCGAACACGACTTGTTCTCGGAGAACATCGACCAACTCGTCGCCGATGCAAGCTCCAGGGCGCAGGTCGACATCTGGAAGATGATCGAACTTGGCGAGCGCGCGATCCTGCTCGAAATGGCTCTAGCGCGCCACCACAATCGCCTCTCGGAGTTGATCTACGAATCAACCCTCCGTGACGTAGGGGGCGCCGGCTAACCCCGTCGCGCTGAACGGATGCAAAAAGGCTGCGTAGTCTACGCAGCCTTTTCTTCTTCCACCGGCTCAGCGTGACCGGAGCGACCAAGGTAGTACATCGGCAAGAGGCCGACGGAATTTACGATCAGGAGTGCGGCGGCCCACTTGAACTCTTGTCGCGACAGTGCCCGGCGAATCGCGACCGCCTTCCACGCTGTATCCCAGATCAGCAAGGGCGCGATGATTCGTTTCCGGTTCGTTTTGCTCACACCAGCTCCACGTTGTCCAACAGCCGCGTCTTTCCGAACTTCGCAACCAGCGAAAGCAATGCGGGCCGGTTCACCTCCCCGTTCAATTCATCCAGCGTGACGTTGTCGGCGAGCGAAACGTATTCGACGTCGGCAAGGAGTTCCCCATCGAGAACACTGGCCACCGCGTCGCGCAATGCATCCGCGTCCCGTTCTCCCGCCTCCCACATCGCCCTTGCATCTTCGAGCGAACGCTTGAGGATTGGCGCCGCCACTCGCTGTTCTGGCGTCAGGTACACATTGCGCGAACTCATCGCCAGGCCATCAGCCTCCCGGACGATCTCGCACGGAACCACTTCCACGCCGACGTCGAGGTCGCGCACCATGCGCTGAATCACCCGCAGTTGCTGGGCATCCTTTCGCCCGAAATAGGCACGGTCTGGGCCAACAGCATTGAACAGTTTGAGCACGACCGTCGTCACTCCGCGGAAGTGACCTGGCCGTGCGGCCCCCTCCAGCGCCTGCGTCACCTGTTCGACCTCGACGTATGTCTGGTAACCCTCCGGGTACATATCCGTAGCACCCGGCAGGTATACCGCGTCGACACCCGCCGCGCTCAGTTGCGCAAGATCCCGCACTTCGTCCCGCGGGTAGCGCGAAAAGTCCTCGTGCGGCCCGAACTGCGTCGGATTGACGAAGATGCTCACCACGGTATGCAGGTTCTCTTCGATAGAGCGCCGCACGAGTTCCATGTGGCCCTCGTGCAAATACCCCATGGTGGGAACGAACCCGAGGGTTCCCGAGTTGGCCGCCCGCCAGCGCCGCATCGCGGTGGGCGTTGTGAGGATTACCGGCGGAACCGGTTGCGGCGGCCGCGTGTCCTCATCGAGAAGGAATCGCGCATCTCTTAAGTCGGCCGGCACTTGTGCCATCGAGACCTCCAGCGGCCCGAGGAGCCGAGAGCGAGTTGCTCCCGGCAAGGTCCATCGCTCAGACCAGGGAAAGCTCGTTCAGGGTCGCCGCTTCCATTTCGAAGCTATGCTCCTTCGTCGGGAACTCGCAACCTTCGACCTCATCGATGTAGCTGCGCACCGCGTCACGAATCGTTTCACCGAGAACGGCGTATCGCTTCGTGTGCTTGAGCGCGCGCCGGTCATCATAGATGCCGAGCATATCGTGGAACACCTGCACCTGAGCATCACAATGGATGCCTGCGCCGATGCCAATCGTTGGGATCGAAATGCGTTCCGTGACCATTTTCGCGAGAGGCGCCGGGATGGTTTCGAGGACGACCGCGAAGGCCCCCGCCTCTTCCAGCGCGCGGGCGTCGTTCACCAGTTTCGCAGCAGCAGCCGGGGTCTTGCCCTGCACTTTGTGGCCGCCAAACTGGTTAACCGATTGAGGCGTGAGTCCGAGGTGGCCCATGACCGGGATCCCCGCATCCACCATTCGCCGTACCAGCGGCGCGACATGGCTGCCACCCTCGAGTTTCACCGCCGTCGCTCCTGCTTCCTGGAGCAGTCGCCCGGCATTGCGGACAGCCTCGTCGGCGTTCGCCTGGTAACTCATGAAGGGCATATCCGCGAGGATGATCGCCTTGCTCGTCGCACGCACCACTGCTCGCGTGTGGTAGACGATGTCGTCCATCGTTACCGGCACGGTGCTGTCGTAACCCAACACCACGCTGCCGACGGAGTCGCCGACGAGGATGATCGGAATCCCCGCCTGTTCGACCAGCCGTGCCGACGGGTAGTCATAGGCGGTGATCATGGCGAACCGCTTGCCTTCGGTTTTCCACTGCTTCAGTTGATGGATCGAGATGCGTCCCATGGTGTTCTCCTCCCTGTCCCTAGAGAGCCATCGCCGCTTCACGCGGATGATGGGCAAGGCCGTCCCCGGCCTCGATTTGCGTAATTCGGTTGCTGCGATCGACGAACACCTTGCGCGGTGCGATGCCCGCCGCCTCGGCTTCTGTCACTTGCTGATAGGCGATGATGATCACGGTGTCGTCACGATGACAAAGGTGGGCAGCGGCGCCGTTGATGCACACTTCGCCCGAACCGCGCGACCCCTTGATCGCGTACGTCTCGATGCGGGCGCCGTTGGTCACATCAACGATCGAAACCTGCTCGTACGGATAGATCCCGGCCGCATCCATGAGGTCCGGGTCCAGCGTGACGGACCCTTCGTATTCAAGGTTCGCCTCGGTGACGGTTGCCCGGTGAATCTTCCCGGACATCATTGTTCGCATCTGGGTGCGCCCCCTGCGACTTCCCCGAGAGAAAACAATCCCCCGCCTTTTTGAGCGGGGGTGGGAAAGGAGAGCGGCGGGCGAGTTTCGACGCCTCGTTCGGCTCTTTGCCTATCCGTACCGGCCACTCGGGTCCAGGCGGACGAAGGGTTGCTGCCAGGTCAATCAAGCTCGACTTCCTCGCGGATAGCCGGCAACCCCGATCCTTCAGGTTTAGCGGGGGGTTGTCAACGAAAATCTGCTCCCAACCCGCCGTTTGTTTAAACATCCATGTACAATGAGGCCGCATTTTCGCCCACCGCTCCCGACCCTCTCCCGCGCTTCTCCCTTTTCCCATCTCCCTCTACCATCCGCGAAACGCCTGTTTCGGCTTTCCCGGGAGCGCCGTATGAAGATTCTTGTCACCGGTGGTGCGGGATACATTGGGAGCGTCCTTATCCCAAAGCTGCTCGAACGCGGCCACGAAGTTCGCGTCGTCGATCGCATGTTCTGGGGCCTGCCCCACTATGCCGGCCAACCGGGCATCGAACTGGTGAATGCCGACGTTCGCCAGCTCCCTGAGGGGGTCTTCGCCGGCATCGACGCCGTCGACCACCTCGCCGGGTTCTCCAACGACCCAACCGCCGAGTTCAGCCCCGAAGCCAACTGGCAGATGAACGCGGTTGCCACTGATTCAATCGCCATGCTCTGCCGCGATGCCGGGGTGAAACGCCTCGTCTTCGGCAGTTCGTGCTCCCTCTACGATGGCGCGGAAGATGATCACACCCTGCTCGATGAGGATTCGGCCCTCGCCCCCCGCGGCGCCTACGCCACCTCGAAGCACTACTCCGAAGAGTCACTCCTCCGTCACGCTGGCGATGATTTCGAACCCGTCATCTTGCGCCAGGCCACCGTCTTCGGTTCGAGCCCGCGCATGCGCTTCGACCTCGTTGTCAATGCTTTCGTGAAGGATGCCCTGGTCCGCCAGCGACTCATTCTTCATGGTGGCGGCCGCATGTGGCGGCCGCTCATTAGCGTCAATGACCTGGCCGATGCCCACGTCGCCTGTCTCGAAGCGCCGAGCGAGCTGGTCGCTGGCGAAACCTTCAACGCGGTCGGTTCGAACTACCAGGTGCGTGAACTGGCCGAAGTTGTCGCCGCTGCGCTCGTCAGGCTCGGCCAGCCCGTCGCCCTCGAAGATGGTCCGTTGCCGAAGATTGTCCGGAACTACCGTTGCTCGGGCGAAAAGCTTCGCCAGCGCCTCGACCTTGCACTCGAAACCACTCCCGCGATGGCCGTGAACACCCTCGTCGACGAGTTCGGCCGCGTCCCCATCGAACAACTGGGTCACCCGCGCTTCTACAACATCGCCTGGATGGAACTGCTCGAGCAGGTCCGCCCTGCCTACCAGGCGATGCAGAACATCTTCGAGCCGATCGAGGAGTAGCAGCATGGACATCACCGTCACGAAGACGAAGCTCGATGGCGTCGTCCTCATCGATACTGACTTCTTTCGCGATGAGCGCGGGTTCTTCATCGAGGCATGGCACGCCGAACGCTTCCGCGAGCACGGCCTTCCCGATGCCTTCGTCCAGGACAATCATTCCCGCTCCGCGCGAAAAGTCCTGCGCGGCCTCCACTACCAGGACATGACGGCAC
>JBATAT010000270.1:0-1766 GCA_049662005.1 Tepidiformaceae bacterium | reverse complement strand
GAGAGCGTTGACTACCCGGACTTCGCCGAACCCGTGGCTCGCGATGCGGCCGCTGGCGAAGTCGATCTCGGTGTCGTCATCTGCAGCAACGGGGTCGGCGTCAGCATTGTCGCGAACAAAGTCCCGGGCGCTCGCGCTGCCCTCTGCCATACGCACTGGGGCGCCGAACGGGCACGCCAGCACACTGATGCGAACGTCCTCGCGCTCGGTGCATGGGAAATTGGGCTGGCCATCGCCGATGAATGCCTGGTCGCGTTTCTCTCATCCAGTCCCGAAGGGGGAAACCATGCCCGTCGTCGCGATAAGCTCGCCAGGGTGGAACGCCGCGGTATCGGCGCCGGGGAAGCAACATGAGTGATGGAATCGGGAAGAAAACCATTCGCGACATTGACGTCGCGGGCAAGCGCGTGCTCGTCCGCGCGGACCTCAACGTTCCCCTCGAAGACGGCAAGATCACCGACGATACCCGAATACGGGAATCGCTTCCGACCATCAAGTTCCTGTTGGAGAAGGGCGCGCAGGTTATTGTTTGCTCGCACCTCGGCCGTCCGAAGGGGGTCGACCCGGAGCTTTCGCTGGCCCCCGTAGCGGGCCGAATGTCGAACCTGCTCGGTTCCGAAGTCCTCTTCGCGGAAGACTGCGTCGGCCCGGCCGCAGAAGAGGCCGTCGCCTCGATGGGCCATCACGTCCTCCTGCTCGAAAACCTTCGCTTCCATCCGGAAGAAGAAAAGAACGACCCGGAATTCGCCGAGAAACTCGCCTCGCTCGCCGACATCTTCGTCAACGATGCCTTCGGCGCGGCCCACCGTGCCCATGCCTCGACGGAGGGCGTCACCCACTTCCTCCCGGCCGTCGCCGGCTTCCTCATGGAGAAAGAAGTGCGCTACCTGAGCGCTCTCGTCGCGAACCCGCCGAAGCCCTTCGCCGCTATCGTTGGTGGGGCAAAGGTCAGCACCAAGATGGGCGCCATCGACAACCTCTTGCCCAAACTCGACATGCTCTTCCTGGGTGGCGGTATGGCGAACACGTTCCTGAAGGCCACCGGCGTCAATGTCCAGATGTCCCTTGTCGAAGACGAACAGGTCGAAGCGGCGAAGGCCATCCTCGAACGCGCGACGGCCCAGGGTGTCGAAGTTCACCTGCCCACCGATGTCATCGCGGCGAGCAAGTTCGCAGAGGACGCCGAAGCACTCGAGCGCGACATCGACAAGGTTCCCCGTGGCTACATGATCCTCGATATCGGGCCCGGAACCGTGAAGGAGTACGCGGCCGCGCTCAAACGGGCGAAGGCGGTTGTCTGGAATGGCCCGATGGGCGTCTTCGAGATGGAGAAGTTCTCGCACGGTTCCTTTGGCCTCGCGCGCGCCGTCGCATCGCTCGATGCCACGACCGTGGTCGGCGGTGGTGAAACTGCAGCGGTCGTCGCCGAGGCAGGTCTTCAGTCGCGGTTCACCCACGTCTCCACCGGCGGTGGCGCGTCCCTCGAAATGCTCGAAGGGAAAGAACTTCCCGGCGTCGCCGCACTCCAGGACGCCTGACCATGACGGACCCCGGTCCCACGCCGCTCCTCTTTGGCTTCCGCGGAATCCGCTTCCTCCAGGTCACCGTGGCCCTCGCCGCGATGGGTGCGGCGATCGGAGGCATCGTGCTCGTGTTGAGCTACGTCGACCAGAAACAGCCGTGGTCGCTCCTGCTGGCGATCATCTTGGGCCTGTTCTTTCTCTGGTTGTTTGGGGCTGCATTGCGGCTCCCCACGTCGTTCATCG
>JBATAT010000269.1:0-5005 GCA_049662005.1 Tepidiformaceae bacterium | reverse complement strand
TGATCAGGGGGGCGCCCTGCATGCCATCGATGATGGCGGCGAGGTAGTACTCCTTCGCGATGTCGGTCTGCTCGGCGACGAGCACGTTCTTCACGAGTTTGCCTTCGGGGCCGGTCTGGATGGAGACCAGGTGCTTGCCCAGGATGGCGGCGGCGGCGGCTTCCGCTTCATCCACGGTGTCGGCCAGGCGAACCCCGCCGATGCGGTCGCCCTTCACCTTGCCAGAGTAATTCTCGGCGTCAGTAGTGAGCTTCGTGAACATGTCGGCGGTTTCGGATTCGGCGACGAGTCGGCCCTTGCCGCGGCCACCCGCGTGAATCTGGGCCTTGACGACAACCTTGCCGCCGAGCTCCTGGGCGATGGCACGCGCTTCGGCGGGTGTGGAAGCGACGCGGCCGGCGGTGGTGGCCACACCGTTCTGCGCGAGGAGGTCTCGTGCCTGGTATTCGTGAAGTTTCATGGGGCTGCTCCGGGGGAGTTATGCGCGGAGCACTGTAGCGCGGGCGGGGCTTAGCAGATAGCGAAATTGGCGGAGAGGGGGAGATTCGAACTCCCGGTGACTTTCGCCACGGCCGTTTTCAAGACGGCTACAATAAACCACTCTGCCACCTCTCCACTGCCGATTTTAGCGTGTCCGGAGAGTCTGGAGTAGTTAGCACTGTTGACGCTTGAGTGCTAATGCGCGCACGATTCAAGTGATACTCATGGCGCAATTCCGGCGCCGGGCGAGGTTCCAGTGCCCACATACGAATACCAGTGCAAATCCTGCAAAGCTGTCTACGAGCTTCGCCAGGGCTTCGATGCCGAAACGACCCACACGTGCGAAGAGTGCGGAAAAGGTATCGCGAAGCGCGTGCTTCATGCGCCGCCTGTCGTCTTCAAGGGTGGAGGCTGGTACGCCACAGACAGCCGGAACTCCAAGTCCGCGATGACCGACCCGGAGAGCAAGTCTGACAGCGATTCGAAGGCATCGGAGAGCAAGACGGGTGGCGATTCGAAGCCTGCGGAGAGTAAGCCTGCGGCGTCAACATCGAAGAAGAGCGATTCGGCCGCTTCGACTTCGTCTGAAAGCAGCGCTGCAAGCTAACACGCGGTCGCCCCGAACCTATTCGGGAACACCATCGCCGCCTATACTCGCCGCCATGCCGAAAAGCGGGGCGCGCGCGTCCCAGGCACAAACTTCACGAGACACACGCCGCCGCATTCTCGAATCAGCACGTTCTCTGTTCGCCGAGAACGGCTATTCGGCGACGTCGGTTCGCGAGATCGCCCGCCGGCTCGGCCTGAGCGACCCTGCGGTGTACTACCACTTCTCCTCCAAGCGCGACCTCTATGCCGCGCTCCTCGAAGACCCGGAGTACGGCTCGCCCCCGCTGGACCAACAGCCACTGACGCACGATTCGATGGTCGCCCAGGTTTTGCATTTCTTCGGCTGGTGGACGGCTCGACCCGAGTTCGGCCAGATGCTCTTGCGCGAACAGCTCGCGGGCGAAGAAACGAGCGTTGCCTTTATGTCGAGCAGTGACGGGCCCTGGCACGACCAGATCACGCTCCCGCTTCGGAAGCTGATTGGCTCCCCGGGTGACGATGTCTCGGCCATGGTCTTCGACATGCTGGCAGGGGTGTTGTGGGACGCGCTCCTCTCCTATGGCGACCACTTCAGCGACTCGGTGCACCAGGAGTATTTCCAACGACGGCTGCGTGCGATGGTCGAGCTTGCGATCCCGGCACCGGCTGGCGGTGCCGCGTGACTGCTGGTGACCCACCGGTCCGTTCGCGCATTGGCGATGAAACACGCCAGAAGATCCTCGAGACCGCCCGGCAGCTGTTCGGCACGACCGGTTTCGATGCAACATCCGTGCGTGAAATCGCCGAGGCGGTTGGTCTGACCGATGCGGCGTTGTACTACCACTTCAAGAGCAAGCGCGAGATCCTGAGTGCTATTTGGGACCTCCCGGTGGAAGGCGGCGTCCGGCGGCTTCGCAGCGAGGGGCCATTTGTTCCGAGCCAGCTGGATGCGATCACCGATTCAGCGGTGGCGTTCTCGGTTGCGAATGATCACATTCTGCGGCTGATGTGCCGGGAGATCCTGGGCGGCGACCAGACCGCCCTCGCGCTTCGCCAACAAAACCGCGCGGTGCTCCGACGCACCCTCTACGAGAGCTTCCTGACGGTGTTCGATGCGGACGAAGCGGACATTCGGACGGAGGCAATCCTGGCACTGCTGACCGGGGTCAACATGAAGACGCAGATGGCGGCCGGTCCAGACTTCCCGAGGATCGCCGCTCAGCCAGCCTACCGCGAGCGCATTCGCAGCTGGGCGCGAGCCCTCGCAGGCCTGGAAGAACAGCAGGCCGGCTGAGCGTGCGCGCGATCATCCAACGGGTTACGCGGGCCCGGGTTACGGTCGGCCACGAACGCATCGCCGAGATCGGGACGGGGATGCTCGTGCTCCTCGGCGTCACGCACAGCGACACTGTCGACGCGGCAGCCCGGCTCGCGAAGAAGGTTGCAGGATTGAGGATCTTCGAAGACGGCGAAGGCAAGATGAATCTGGACATTTTGGCGATTGGCGGCGAAGTCCTCTGCGTCAGCCAGTTCACGCTCTATGGCGATGCGCGGAGGGGAAACCGGCCATCGTTCGATGGTGCAGCAGCTGGGGTCCAGGCTGAACCGCTCTATGAACGGTTTTGCACGGAGATCGAAAAGTCCGGGGTCATCTGCCACCGGGGCCGGTTCGGAGCGGACATGCAGGTCGAGCTTGTGAACCATGGGCCAGTGACGCTGATCCTCGATACAGATGAACTCGATCGACCGCGTCACGCTTGACCGCAACGCCCCACGCAACGCAACGTTCCCAACACAGATCGCTTTCGGAGCCAGAACCATGCGCATGAGCAAAATGATGCTGAAGACGCTGCGGGAGCCGCCGTCGGAAGCCGAACTCGCGAGCCATAAGTTGCTCCTGCGGGCCGGGCTCGTGACGAGCCTGGCGGCGGGTCTCTATGCATTCACTCCCCTCGGCTGGAAAGTGCTCCGCAACCTCGAGGGCATCATTCGCGAGGAGATGGACGGCATCGGCGCTCAGGAAGTGCGGCTGCCAGAGCTGAATCCGATCGAACTCTGGGAACAATCGGGCCGCGCCGAGAGCATGGGCCAGACGCTCTTCCGGCTGGCCGACCGCAAAGAGCGAGGGTTCGTCCTTGGCCCAACGCATGAAGAGGGTATGAGCTTCCTCGCCTCGCGCCACATCCAGAGCTACCGCGATATGCCGGTGACGCTCTACCAGATCGAGACCAAGTTCCGGGATGAGCAGCGGCCGCGCGGGGGCCTCGTACGTCTGCGCGAATTCACCATGAAGGACGCCTATAGCTTCGATACTGGCTGGGACACGCTCGATGCGTCGTACGACGCGGCATACGACGCCTATGTACGCATTTTCGCCCGTGCGGGCGTGCCTGTGATCCCGGTGGCTGCGGATTCCGGCGCCATCGGTGGCAAGGAGAGCCAGGAGTTCATCTTCCTCACCGAAGATGGCGAGGATGAAGTGCTGCTCTGCCCTGGCTGCGGCTATGCCGCAAACGCGGAGAAGGCCGAATTCACCCCACCTCCCGCCATCGCCGCCGACCCGCTGCCTTCGCAGAAGATCGCCACACCCGGCCAGAAGACCATCGCCGAGCTCGCGAAATTCCTCGGTGTCGAGGAACGTCAGACCGTGAAAGCCGTCTTCTACGTGGCCGACCGTGAGCCGTTGTTCGTGGCGATCCGGGGTGACCTCGATGTCAACGAAGTGAAGCTGAAGAACGCCCTCAAGGCCAAGGACCTGGAGCCGATGGATGAAGCCATGGTGAAAAAGCTGGGGCTGGTTGCAGGGTCCGCCTCGGCGGTTGGGCTCCTCGGCATGCGAGTGGTCGCTGATGTGACTGCTGTCGAGGCGACCAACCTCGTGGCGGGCGCGAACGAAGATGGCTTCCATCTCCTCAACACGAACCATGGGCGCGATTGGAAAGCGGACATCATCGCGAACATCGCCCTCGCCCGGGCTGGCGATACGTGCGCCACGTGCGGGACGCCGCTCGAAGTGAAACGCGGCATGGAGATGGGGCACGTCTTCAAGCTGGGCACGCTCTACTCCGAGACGATCGGCGTGAACTACCTGGACGAATCCGGCGAGCGGCACCCGTGCGTTATGGGCTGCTACGGGATAGGTGTCGAGCGGATGCTGGCAGCGATCATCGAGGCCAACCACGACGACAATGGCATCATCTGGCCGGCAAGCGTGGCGCCGTTCGATGTTCACGTGGTCGTGCTGAACCTGGACCAGGAACCGGTGGCTGCAGCCCTGGCCGAACTCGAAACGAGCCTCGCCCAGGCGGGCATCAGCGCACTTGTCGATGACAGGCCCGACTCAGCAGGGATCAAGTTCAAGGACGCAGATCTGCTCGGCATGCCAACGAGGTTCACCCTGGGGCCACGTTCGCTGGAAAAGGGCGGGGTCGAGGTGCGAAACCGCGCAAGTGGCGAAACCACGGTGCTCGCGATAACGGACGCAATCGAGGCGGCGCGAACCCGGGGCTAAGACTCTGTCCACGGGTTCCGTATACTGAAACGCACATCTGCCGCGCGTTCGCGCCGGAGGCACCATGCCCGAAACGAAACCACGACAGCCCTCGCTGTTCTCCACCGAAGCGCTCTCCGCGCTCTCTCGCTCCCTACATGGCTGGGAGGAGGGTCCACTCGCGAAGACGCTCCAGCGCCAGCCGGAGCGCGACGATGCCTTCGGGACCAGCTCCCACCCGGTGGAACGGCTCTACCCGCCGCTGGACATCGCGGAGCTCGATTACGAGCGGGACCTCGGCTTCCCGGGCGAGTACCCGTTCACGAGAGGCGTTCAACCGACCATGTACCGGGGGCGCTTCTGGACGATGCGCCAGTACGCCGGCTTCGGTACGGCGGAGGAATCGAACGAGAAATTCAGGTACCTGCTGGGCCAGGGCCAGACCGG